>NZ_BAAHAP010000049.1:36022-42934 GCF_054777495.1 Echinicola sediminis
TAGTAATTTTCATTCTTTTTGTTTCGCTTTTAATAATGGAAGACAAATTTGTGGGATCTATACAAATTATTTTTAGAAATAATTTGTATAATTAGAGAAAGGGGGTAGCTATGGAAAAATTGATTATTGATGTCCCTAAAGGGAAGGCACCATTGGTGAAGCAGCTGTTGGAAGCTTTGGGGGTTAAAATAACGCCATTAAAGAAAAAAGAGGTAAACAAGGAGGTTTTAACAAAGGTATCTGTTTGGTCAGATGATGATATAAAAGTTATTGAGGAAGCAAGTGGAGCCATTAATAAGTTGGATATCAAAGAATGGTAATTGATCCGGGATTTTTATAGAGCACTTGAGAGCAAAGGATAAAACCAAGACAAGGCTATATGATATCTATGAAGAGGAAAGATTGTCCGTTTCCACTGTTACTTTGTTTGAACTTTTAGCAGGTGCCAATACACCACAAAAAAGAGAGGAGATTTTTTTAATTACTGATCCTATCCAAAAATTGGATTTTACTGATGCGGTGGCTTTAAATGCAGCTGAAATTTATCGACAATTAAAGCGAAACAATAGATTGATTGAATTCAGAGACATTTTTATTGCAGCTACATGTATTGTCCACGATGAGACCTTGCTCACGTTTAACAAAAAGCATTTTAACAGAATTAAAGACCTGAAGATCGCGTAAAAAATCTGAGGGAAATTGTAAAGACTTAGTTTGAGCTTTTTCCGATTTACCATTATATCCCCCAGACCCTGAAGGGGGGTATAGCCTGCAGAATAAAGAGAAAAGAAGAAAGAGTAAAGATTGGAACCGGCATTTGGCATTAGGCATAAATAGTAGCAAGTAGCTGGTATCAAGTAGCGAGATGCTTCAAAGTGCCCTTGTTTGGTTGATAGGCCAATTTGTGGAAGGTTAATAGCTTGGAGCTGAGGAATAAATTTACTCGTGTAATTACAGATAATCCTATGATTTTTTCGAGAACTACAAAAGAATGAACCAAAACGTATTTCCCACCACTTTTAAAATTACCCAGGAAGACCGGGTGTTATTGCTTAAGCAAAAGCCCTTACTGATATGGTTTACAGGATTGTCTGGTTCGGGCAAGTCAACCTTAGCACGTAGGACAGAGCAAACTTTATTTGCGGAGGGCTATAAGACGTATCTTCTGGACGGCGATAACCTTCGTACCGGATTGAACAAAGACCTTAAATTTTCTGATGAGGATAGAATAGAAAATCTTCGGAGAGTGGGCGAGGTCAGTCGCCTGATGATGGATGCGGGATTGATTGTAATTGCCGCTTTTATATCCCCATTTGAAAAGGAACGTCAATGGATCAGGGAGCTGGTGGGAGCGGAAAATTTTATAGAGGTGCATGTGGATTGCCCTTTGGAGGTTTGTGAGAAAAGGGATGTGAAAGGTTTGTACGAAAGGGCCAGAAGGGGAGAAATCAAGCGTTTTACGGGGATTGATTCGGTGTATGAAGCGCCATTGAATCCAAACTTGACGGTACAAACCGATGACCAAAGCATCGAAACGTCTTTGGAAAAAGTTTACCATAAAATTAAGTCTAAACTGGGGTAATGCGATTTTTTGTGAAGAATCTTATCAGGCGGTATTTTGCCCATTTCGTGTTTTTTTACGGTTATTTGAAGCATAGGATTTTCATCACTTTTGGGCTAAACATCTCTGTAGGATTATTGGATGGCTTTGGGTTGGTCATGTTTTTGCCCTTATTGAAGTTGGCCGATAATAATGAGGCGCTCCAATCTGAAGACCTGGGGAGTTTGGATTTTATTTTCAAAGGAATGGAGGCTTTGGGCTTGGGGCTTAATTTGCCCCATGTCCTACTGGTGATGTTTTTCTTTTTTGCTGTAAAGGGCATTGCAAGGTTTATAGAGGCTTATTACAAGATCATCATAAAAAATTATTTTGTCCAATCCCTTCGTTTCAAAAGTATAGAGGGACTGAGTGAATTAAGCTATAAATCATTTGTAAGCCAAGATTCCGGACGGATACAAAACACGTTAAGTGGAGAAGTCGGTGGGGTAGTAGCTGCTTATAATGCCTATTTTCTAACCGTACAAAGTGGAATTATGGTCATGGTTTATGGCTTTCTTGCATTTATGGCTAATGTTCAGTTTGCCTTGCTGGTAATGATAGGCGGTGTGGCATCCAACTATCTATTCAATTTTATCAATAAAAAGACCAAAGTAGCTTCGCGGGAAATTACCCACGTAGGTCACCAGTACCAAGGTCTTCTCATCCAAAAGGTAGGTTTTTTTAAATACCTGAAAGCCACGGGACTCATTAATTCCTTTTCGGATAGGTTAAAAAAGTCCGTAGAGGAGATCAATAGAAGTAGCAAAGCAATTGGCTTCTATGCGGCCATACTTAGTGCAAGCAAGGAACCATTGATCATTGGCGTGGTGGTATTGGTGATTTTGGTGCAAACCACCTTCTTTGGCCAAAGCATGGGGCTGATTATTTTGAGTTTAATGTTCTTTTATCGGGCCCTGACTTATTTGATGAGCTTGCAGGGTTTTTGGAATAATTTTTTGATGAGTTCTGGATCTTTGGATAATATTCAAGAGTTTCTGAAAAACCTGAAAAGAAACAAGGAACATTTTGGAGCTACAAAGCTTAATGGCTTTCATCAAGAGATAGGACTCAGCAAGGTTAGTTTCCGGTATGGTAAAGTTCCTGTATTAAAAAACCTGGATTTAACCATTCGGAAGAATGAAACCATTGCCCTGGTAGGGGAAAGTGGAAGTGGCAAAACCACTTTGGTGAATCTGCTGGCCGGGCTATTACCTGTAGAAACAGGAGAAATGACCATAGATGGTATTCCTACAAAGGACTTGGACCTAAGGTCTTGGCAACAAAGAATAGGGTACATTACCCAAGAACCGGTGATTTTTTCCGATACCGTCTATAATAATGTTACCTTTTGGGCTCCAAGAACCCCTGAAAATGAAAAAAGGTTTTGGAATGCCCTGGAGAGAGCCTCTATAGCTCATTTTGTCAGAGGACTGGAACTTCAAGAGAATTCAGCATTGGGAAGTAATGGGATTTTGATAAGTGGTGGACAGAAGCAGCGAATATCCATCGCAAGGGAACTGTATAAGGAGGTGGATCTACTAATAATGGATGAGGCTACATCGGCTTTGGATTCTGAAACTGAAAAAATCATCCAGGAGAATATCGTCCAACTAAAAGGACACTATACCATTTTAATCGTGGCCCACCGGCTAGCGACGGTAAAGCATGCCGATAGGATTGTGTTGCTCTCAAATGGAGCGATAAAAGGCATGAACAGTTTTGACCAGCTATTGGAAGATTCCCCTGATTTTAAAAGGATGGTTGCATTGCAGGAATTTTAAAGGATGAATTTCAGGAATGTTCCGTGGGGACGCAGGACAGTATGAGAGGACCATTTGAAATGAAATATGGGGTATTAGTAAATTGCTATCAAAAAAGTGCATAGCTTGAAAAGCATACGGTCTTTAGGAGGGAGGGACGAAGGTTATTTTCATTTATTTTTCCTCACTTTTGGCTTTCTTATAGTTAATGGTATCTGGTACAGCAAGCTGGGCGTGATGGAAGACAGTGATACCGATAGGTACCTTATCTATGCCCAAGAGATCAGAGAACGGGGGATTTTTTTTAAGCCACATGAGTTTTGGTACATCGCCTATCCCTTGTTCATTATCGGGATGACCAGTATTTATGATGCTCTTGGGATGGTCGTTATCGGACAGTTGGTATTATCTTATTTGGCGATGCTCAGCATTTATGCCAGTGCCAAAAAGCTACATCATCATCCCCAAGCCGGACTGATTGCAGGGCTGGGCTTTTTCGCCTTCTTTATGATTCCTTATTGGAATTTTGAAATTTACTGCGAGTCCTTACTGATTTCATTGAATTCCTTGGCGCTGTATTTTATTATAAAATGGCTGTATGGAAATCGGGGCTGGAAAGTGGTGGTTCCCGGAGCCTTAATCATTTTCACGGCATTGTTTACAAAACCCACCGGGGTAGCATTGTTGTCCGGAATGCTTGTGCTCTTTGTTCTGGTATCATGGGATAGGATAAGCTCAAAGCCGGTAAGGCTGTTTTTGGTGATAGCGACTGTTTTCTCCTTGCTGGTCGTGGCGAATTTTATGCTTTCTACCTTTACCTTTATCCGGGATTATCAAATAGGGGAAATTATCTATAATTTGGAGGTATTGCCATTTGAAGAGCATGAGGCCTGGTTGAAGTTGGATGTTCCTGAGCAGCTATACCTCCCTGATCCTGCATGGCCACCTTTACTGCAATTGTTTCTGGTGGTAGTGATGAATCCGTGGTACGCCTTCAAGCTGTTTGTGGCCAAGCTCTTTTATTACCTGTTTTATATCAGGCCTTATTATTCCTGGATGCACAATCTGTACATGCTGATGATTTTGGTTCCGATGTACATCGGCTTTATAAAATGTATGTTTTCTGATAAGATTATGCGAAACATCAAGGTGGTGGTCGGAGTGTTCGTAATGGTAAGCCTGCTTAGTCCTACCTTGATGACGATAGACTGGCGCAGTCGCTTTTTAGTAGCGGTATTGCCTTGGGTTTTTGTGATGGGAAGTGGGAGTTTGGTGAAGGCAGGGATAGGAAAGCGGTTGGTTGGTAAGGTCAGGGTGTGGAAAAAGATGATGTACAAGTCTGTGGGACGCAGACCATGGTTAATTAAGTAACGATAGGAATTATCAAGGTAAAAGCACAGTAGGTTTTGCAGACAAAAATAATCGAGCCCTCCAAAGGCTGGAGGTTAGTGGACTTTAAGGAATTGTGGCGGTACAAGGATTTGTTGTACTTCCTTACCCTTCGTGGTATCAAGGCACGCTATGCCCAAAGTATTTTGGGGGTAGGTTGGGCCATCATCCAACCTCTTTTTACCACTTTGGTATTTACTATTGTCTTTGGCAATCTGGCCAAGGTGGATTCCGATGGGATGCCCTATATTTTGTTCTCTTATTTGGCTTTATGGCCATGGAATTACTTTTCCGGTACGTTGACAGAATCTGCCAATAGCCTGGTACAGAATGCGGGAATGATCACTAAAGTTTATTTTCCTCGATTGGTGTTGCCACTGGCTGCTATATTTTCCAAACTCTTGGACTTCATTATTGCCTTTGTGATCGTCATTGGCTTTTTGGTTTACTTTCAGGTCATGCCCGGCTGGGGGATCCTTTATCTTCCGCTGCTGATCATCCAATTGCTGTTGGCCTCTTTGGGGATCGGAATGATCCTGTCCGCCATGGCAGTGCAATACAGGGACGTAAAACACGCCCTGACCTTTTTGGTGCAGCTCTTAATGTACGCGGCACCGGTGGTGTACAGCACTACTGCGGTCCCCGAGACATACAGGGTATTCTATATTCTCAATCCGATGGTGGGTGTAATAGAAGGTTTTCGGGCAGCCTTTCTGGACAGGGCAATGCCTTGGGAATGGATCTGGCCAGGGAGTATCGTCGCAGGGGTTCTTTTTATCTTTGGGATGTTTTATTTCAGGAGGATGGAGAGGGTATTTGCGGATGTGGCATAGGGAAGATATTAGATGCTAGATATTAGACTTTGATATTTCTGTACTTTGGGGTCTATCACTAGGGAGAGGAATAAATAGGGTTAATAATTGTGTTATTGCGAATTTTATACTTCGGATACGGCAAGGCAAAAATGAAGAAGTGGCCAAATGTGAAGTTTTCCTCCCGCTGGCATTAGCATAAGCCCTAGTGAGCAGGTAATCTAGGATTGATTTGACTTTCCATGGTTTATGGGATACAGACTAATGGTGAGGGAGAAAGGCTATAAAAGTTTTTTTATTAAATGAAGATTTGATTAAAAGAAGATCGAAAATAATGAAGAAATTAGGGTATGTCCCTTCGTTAGATGGCTTACGAGGATTAGCAATAATTTTTGTTTTATTAACCCACGCTAACTTTCAGTTGGGGAAAAATGGTATTATTGGGGTAGATATTTTTTTTGTTCTTTCAGGGTTTTTGATTACTACACTTATTTTAGAAGAATTAAACATTACCAACAATTTTTCATATAAGGCATTTTATGTACGAAGGTTTTTTAGATTAGTTCCAGCCTTAATTTTTTTACTTTTAATAGTTTCTTTATATGCATTTTTATTTACCTCAGGAGAAGTAACTACCTCAATTTTAGAGGAAATTATAGCCTCTTTATTTTATTTCTATAATATTAGTTGGGTGTGGGGTTTTGGTGGTGAGAGCACGCTACTTGCGCATACTTGGTCTTTAGCGGTGGAAGAGCAATTTTATATGGCTTGGCCGATAATTCTTTTGATTTTAGTTAAAAGAATGAAAATATTAAATATGATAATTTTGATTTCTTTTTTTGTGTTAGTGTCTTTGATACTCAAATTTGAAGGTTTTGCTTCTGCTATCTACCAGTCAATTTTACATGAGTCCATATTATTAGGTGTTTTAGCTGCCTTATGGAGATGGCATTTTAATTCAGTTAAAATGCCTAATTATTTTATTGTATTGAGTATAGCTATTCTAGTGTATTCAGGTGTTTTTCCCAGCGATCTAATTCGGTCAATTCTTCAAAATGGTAGTCGAGCACTGTTTGGGTTAGTAACATCCATTCTAATACTGACTTTGCTTCATAATCCTGCTCACATACTTGCCAAATGCTTGTCAAATGAACTTTTGGTACGGATCGGAAAAATCTCTTATGCGCTCTATTTGTGGCATGTGCCTGTATTCAAATGGTTTCATGCCCATTCAACTTTAAGGCCTTATCAATCATTTATTTTAAAATTTGTACTGTCATTCTTCTTGGCAGTTATTTCATGGTATTTAATTGAAAGAAAATTTTTGAAAATGGGAAAGAAAATTTCTGAA
>NZ_BAAHAP010000050.1:0-42887 GCF_054777495.1 Echinicola sediminis
TGCTTTAATCGCCTCGGGCCGGAGCTGCAAATGATCTAGCGTCTGATGTCTTGTGTCTATTGTCTCTTAATAATTAGCACCAATTTGGAATTGAAATTAAGATCCACGAATTACACGAATTGGCACTAATTTTCCTTTAATTGAACCAGTTTGGAATTGCATAAGATAGGCTTCGACAGGCTCAGTCTCCGGCTTCGCTGCTTTAATCGCCTCGGGCCGGAGCTGCAAATGATCTAGCGTCTGATGTCTTGTGTCTATTGTCTCTTAATAATTAGCACCAATTTGGAATTGAAATTAAGATCCACGAATTACACGAATTGGCACTGATTTTCCTTTAATTGAACCAGTTTGGAATTGCATAAGATAGGCTTCGACAGGCTCAGCCTCCTGCTTCGTAGCTTTAATCGCCTCTGCCGGGAGGCACAAATGAGTCTAGCGTCTTTTGTCTAATATCTAGTGTCTTATTTCTATACTTATTCTTGCGCAGTGTTCAGCAATAAGGTGGAAAGAACCGGCAAGTGATCGGATGCGTATTTTTCCTGAATAACCTTATGCATGTTCACACTAAATGCTGAAGCAGAACGGTACATGATAAAGTCGATGGCCCGGTTTGGCTGGTCGACTGGGATGGTTGGTGCACAGTTACTACATGTTCTGGTAAAGGTTTTATCCAAAAGTTGAATGGGATCGCTTGTGGGGACCGCATTGAAATCCCCGACCAAAATTGAGGGGAGGGGTTCATCCTTAAAATAATCAACAATAAATGCAGCCTGAGAAAGGGCATTACTTATACTGGTGTAATCCAGATGGGTATTGGCAAACTTGATTTTGCTTTGGTCTTCTAAGGTCACTGTAGCGACAGATAAGGTGCGCTGCTCGGTACCTTTCTCGGCAGGGAGCAAATGTGTTTGGGTATCTGAAAGTGGAAATTTTGATAAAATGGCTGTTCCGTACTCTCCGCCTTGGTAGTCGATGCCTTTGGAGAAATAATAATAATCCATGCCTGTCATTTCTGCCAGTGCTTTTGCCATGTGCAAGTCCTGACCTGACCTTTTGGTAAAGACATCCACCTCCTGCAGCCCCACGATATCTGCCCCACTGTTTCTGATAACATTGGCGATGGCTTCCAAGTCAATAAAATCAGGCTTGCTCGGGGGATTACTATGATGGATATTATAGCAAAGCACTTTTATGGGCTTCCCTGTTTCAGAATCTTCCTTTTGCCCTGATGAGGGGCTAGGCTGTGCATCTGTGGTGGTACAATTGCTCAGGGAAATGAGGAGGATCAATAAAAATGAAAATAGTCTCATGGTCGATAAAATTCTTAGTTCATTCACCTTAGGTTCTTTTTTATCCTGAGGCAAATATACCAATGGTACCAATTGGTGGAAAAGTATTAAAATTAATAAAATGTTAAGCCGATAATTGGGAAAAATTAATCAAATATAAAAGGGTTCTTTAAAAAATTAATTTTTTATTCTAACTTAGAACAAAGGGTAGTAGGGGGATTGAGTGTGACTGTAAAGTTTTTTGGAGAAAGGAGTTGAGCACCTAAGGATGATTACAGGAGTCAAAATGATCTTTTTAGGGCTTTAAAAAGGAGTTGATATTCGTAAAAATTAAAAATCACATAACACTGATTCTTTTAGTTTTTTCAGTTTAGTAAAGATAATTGCAGCCAATTTCTACAAAAAGTATCAATGAAAACCATGTATGTTTCCAAAGGATGCATTAAGCAGGATGACGTATCGCTTTTAGAAGCCATGAAATCAGGATCGTGGGAGGCTTTCGAAATGCTCTATGACAAATATTGGGAACGGCTTTTCCAAATCAGTGTCTCAGTTACCGGAGACGATGAATTGAGCAAGGACTTTGTCCAGGAGATTTTTTTGGATCTATGGAATCGAAGGGAAAGCCTGACTATCAATAATCCTTTCTCCTATCTGTATCAGGCTACCAAGTATCAATTCATAGAATATATACGAAAGCAAGAGCTTCAGAAGAACTACTTACAGCAGTTTAACGAGGTTTTGAACGCCACCAACGACGTGGAATCGAAAATATACTATGATGAGCTTAGGACCAAAATTGACAACAGTATTGAAGAGCTCCCTCCCAAATGCAAGGAAATTTTTAGGCTCAGCAGGTTCCAACATCTTACCAACCAGGAAATCGCCAACAGACTGGGGATTTCCAAAAGTACGGTAGAAAATCAAATCCATAAAGCACTGAACCACCTCAAAAAATCGCCGGAGCTTGATGTGGCCTTAATGCTTGCGGTCTTTATGATCAACTAGAAATCGTGTTAAGGGATTGTTGTTTGTGTTACTAAAATGTTAAAACTCAAAATTTTTTGTAAGTCCGCGTAGGTGTTTTGTTCGCTTTGTTCCACTATGGTTTAAATAGTAGAACGCATGATGAGTGAAAAGGAATTTGATCAGCTTTTAAAAAAGTACGAGCAAGGCAAGACCACCTCTAGTGAGGATGAGCTTATAGAAAGATGGTTTGATCGCCTCAAACAAAAAAAGAGGGATAGGACTAAAGAGGAACTGTCGCTTATCGGTTCAGAGATATTTTCCAGTATTAAGCGGAAAGCCTTAAGCAAGGTCAGTCATCCTGCCCAGGCCAAGAAGCCTTTCGTGCAATTTTGGAAGTATGCTGCAGTTCTGGCGTTGTTTTTTTTGGGAGCTTATTTAAGCCATTCCATTTATTCTACTCATCAAAATAAAAGCTGGATAAAAAAAATATCGGCAAATGGGCAACAATTAGAACTGACGCTGGAAGATGGCACCAAAGTGTTCTTAAATGCTGAATCCAGTATTTCCTATCCCAAAAAATTCAGTCGGACAAACAGAACGGTGAAAGTAACAGGGGAGGCCTTTTTCGAGGTCAGCAAAGATGCCCAAAGGCCATTCAAGGTGATCACAGAGACACTTACCACAGAGGTCTTGGGAACCGCTTTTAATGTCAATGTTTACCCTGGAGAAAGCCCCAAAGTAAGTGTGCTGGAAGGTAAAGTCCAGGTGCAAACCGTAAGGGACTCCCCCAATAAGGCAATGCTTACCGCCAATGAAGAAGCCACGCTCACCAATGCGGGAAACCTGATAAAACAACGCTGTGATATGGAGGCGGTGCTTGCCTGGAAATCCGGGATGATCAATCTGAATCAGGCCAGCTTGGAAGATCTTGGAAGGATCATCCAAAGAAATTACAATATCCAAATAGTCTATGAAACCTCTGAACTCGCAAAGCTTACGCTTTCCGGAAAGTTCAAAAAGGACAGTCTGTCCAATCTTCTCAACCAGATCAAGTTTATCAAGAACATCGATTGGGAACGAACGTCCGAAAATACCATTCTACTAAAATTTAACCACCACCAAAAACCGTGATGCTTATGTAATACCATCCACCACAAACCCTTTGCTAATAACCGGAAGAGGCAACCGTTTTTTCTCGGACCGTCCAAGAGATTCCAAAAAAGACCCTGTTCAGCTCCTATAAATGTAAGCTGCTTGGATATTATTGCCCTTTCCAGATTATTAAAACCATTAAACTGCAAAAATGAACTAAACTTTTATTTCCATGTTTTTCAATGTTTCAAAACAAATGACCCACCTATCGAAGCAGTTATTGACTGTGACGGTCATCATGCTATTAGGCATTCCGTTTTCTCATGCCTCAAAATTACAGGGGAAAAGCCCCGGTGATATCAGTATCATCTTTGAATCAAAAGAAGCCAGCCTTGAGGAGGTGTTCAGGCAGATAGAATCTTTGACGGACTTTGTATTCTTGTATGATGAGACGGTTTCAAACAGCCTGGACCGGTTTTCCTTCAACAAGAGAAAAGTTACTGTGGAGGAACTTTTGAACCTATTATCGGAGAAGCATCAGCTAAAATTTCAACAGCTGAACAATAGCATATCGGTAACCAAAGCAAAGGATATGCCCCGCTATATCGATAAAATCAAGGTTATCGGAACCGTAAGGGACCAAAGCGGACAACCCCTGCCGGGAGCAACCGTTTTGGTCAAAGGTACCAATTTGGGGACGGTGGCCGACCTGGACGGTAAATATGCCATCAATACAGAAGAAAATGCCACGTTGATCTTTAGCATGCTGGGATTTTCAGACCAAGAGATCAAGGTAAACAGCCGCTCGAACATCAACATGGTGCTCCAGGAAGAAAGTGCCGCTTTGGATGAAGTGGTAGTTTTTGGCTACAGTGAGGTGGAAAAGAAGCACGTAGCATCCGCCGTTTCCGACCTGGATATGGAAAGGGCAGTCAACCGGCCCATTTTCAAACTAGAGGAAGCTTTCAGTGGGACGATTCCCGGAGTTACCTTAATGCAGGGCAACAACCTCCCCGGACAAAGTCAGACCGCTTTGCAGATCAGAGGGGTAAGCACCTTAATGGGAAGCTATCCTTTGGTCATTGTTGATGGGATGGAACAGTCTCTTTCAGACATCGATCCCAATGAAATCAAAAGTATCACCGTACTTAAGGATGCCGCATCAGCATCCATGTACGGCTCCAGAGGAGCAAATGGTGTCATCATCGTGGAAACCAAGCGGGGGACTACGGGCAAATTCAAAGTAAATATGCATGCCTGGACTGCCATGAATGACCCCATAGACCTTCCTGATTTTGTGAATTCAGCCGACTACATGAGGCTAAATAACGAAGCCAGGGACTTACAGGGACAATCCCTTTTGTATACTGATGAAGATATTTCCAATGCGGAGCAGGGCTTAAGCCCCAACACGGACTGGCTTGGTGAATTAATGGAGCGAAAAGCCCATTCTTACAACGTCTCTTCCAGTATTTCCGGAGGTGGGGGAGTGGGAACGTTCAACCTCATGCTGGGCTACGTAAAGGAAAACGGGCTCAACGAACTGGAAGGAACCGAAAAGTTCAGTGCACGGTTCAATACGAATATCAATATTGCGGATAAGTTTGTCCTATTGGCCGATTTTTATGCCAGAAGGCTTCAAATAAATAGGCTATATGCCAACAATGATGGCCATGGCTTGTACCAGTTGGCCTGGAGGATGAACCCAACGCAGGGCGTGTTTTATGATTCTGATCTGCCAGAGCACTACATCCTGCACAACGACCTCAATCCTTTGGCCCGGATCTATCACGGTGGTACCCATAATAACTTATACGATAGAAGTACCATCAACTTAAGACCCAAATACCATATCAATGACAACTTTCATCTGAGCGGTAATTTGTCTTATATGATCAATAAGTCAGCCAGCAAATATAAGCGGGAGACGTTTAAGTTTTTTGATGGCAATGGCAGACCTGTAGCTACTTGGGCCAATGCCGTTGGAGCAGATCAAGGCGTCAGTGTAAGTCAGTTTACGGCCAGGGCAAATGCCAATTATGAAAAAGAACTGCGGAACCAAAAAGATAAAATCTATTTGATCGCCGGTACCGAGATCATGAACCATACCTATACCGATTATAGGGAGATTGCCAAGGCTTCTTTTTATTCCAAACTTAATTATTCATTTGACGAACGTTACCTGTTGGAGGTCACCGCTAGAAGAGATGGTAGCAGTAAGTTTGCACCTGGATATCGCTGGGGTTTCTTCCCTTCAGCAGCTTTGGCCTGGAACGCCCACAATGAAGGCTTTTTCAGGGACCTCAACGAACGGGGGATCATCAATAACCTAAAATTCAGAATGTCTTACGGTAAGATCGGTAACGAAAATGTGGCCCCTTACCTTTGGCAGGAGGATGTCAACAACTGGGGATGGACCTTCAGAGTTCCCAACCCTAGTTTTACATGGGAAAAACAGAAGCAGAGCAATGTAGGGGTGGATATTACCCTCCTCAAGAGTAGGTTGACCTTGACGGCCGAATATTACAACAAGTATTCTTATGACCTGATCTATGATAATTTTCCAGTACCTCCCCTTACCGGGTCCTATTATTTGGAACAAGCGGTGAACATCGGTGAGGTAGAAAATGAAGGCTGGGAGATTTCAGCTAACTGGAGGGATAAAATAGGGGACTTTGAGTACAGTGTAGGGGGGATGCTTTTTGACAACACCAACAAGGTATTAAAAGCAGGTTATAATGTGTCTGATACCTTGGTGTTTAAAGGGAACGCCGATAAGATCTGGTATAACGGGATTGCAATCGATAACTATTACGGATTCGAAAGTGATGGTTATTTCCAAAACCAAGCTGAAATCGACGGGACAGAGGCCAAACTTCCCAATGCCTTGCCAGGGGATATCAAGTACGTGGACCAAAACGGGGATGGCCTCATCAATGACAAAGACAGAATCAATCTGGGCGACCCTTTTCCACATATGAATTATTCCGTTACGGTGAATTTGAAGTACAAGAGATGGGATTTCAACTTCCTAGGGCAAGGCGTAGGAAAAAGAACAGGAAGGTTAAACGGAATGGAAGGCTACCCGATTCATGTGGATGGCACCAACAACAATTTGGGAACCCCCAGCCAATTTTACATGGATAACCGGTGGACTCCTGAAAACCCCGAAAGCCGCTTCCCAAGGGTGTGGACGGGAACCAGTACCAACACTTACTTAAGTGATATTTGGCTTAGTGATGCCAGCTATTTTAGGGTCAAAACACTTCAATTGGGATATACTGTTCCCAAACCGGTAAAAGGAGTACAGAACCTCAGGGTGTATGTCAACGCCCAAGATGCCTTTACTTTCACCAAGTGGGAAGGGCTGGAGCCGGAGCGAAATGGAGGCAGTGGAAATTACCCTAGAATGGCCACATATAGTTTAGGGGTGAAGTTTACGATTTTATAAACCAACGAAGCAATGAAAAAAATTAGTTTAGCAATATTATTGTCGGCATTATTCTCCATGTCTGGCTGTGAAAGCTTTTTGGATAAATCCGACCCCACAGCCACTTCCTTTGAGGAATTTTACAATGATGAGGATGATTTGCGCAGAGTGGTTTACAGTAGTTACCGAGATGTATTTACCCACAACAGTGACCGTAGGCTGTTACTTTATATGCTGGATGGCAGGTCAGACAATGCCTATGCCCGGGAAAGCAGCCAGCATCAGCAGCTGATTGCCAACGGAAGTATGAACAGTAATTCAAGATTGGCGGAGTATTACTATTCCCTGCACATGAAGCATTTGGGCCGTCTGAACACCTTTATTGACAAAGTAGACGAACCTTATGTGGAAGATGAGGCCATCCGCGAACGCTATAATAATATCCTTCAGGCAATTAGGGTCTGGCATTATTTCCAGCTTACGGCCCGGTGGGGGGATGTTCCCTTTGTTTTGGAGCCTGCGGATTTGGATGAAGCCAGACAGCCAGCGGTTCCAAAAGAGGAAATTCTGGAAACCATTTTTCCTTTAGCAGAGGAAATAGCGAACAAATTACCTGTTGAACCCTATACGGCCAATAAATACATGTTCCATCAATATTCCTTCAAGGCCATTATCATGAGATACGCGCTCTATAATGGGAAGTACGAGATGGCAGCACGGCAGGCCAAGGAGATAATGGACAGTCAATTGTACAGCCTTCATCCGGTGTATGGAGAGCTATTTCAGTACGATGCTTCAGATAAAAACAATGAAGTGATCCTTCATATGAACAGGGAAAGTTTTTCGGGATCGACCTATTCCTTTAGGGATTTGGCCCCGCATTTTAGAACAGGAAATGGTCAATCCTACTGCGTACCCCTAAAATCGTTGGTGGACAGTTATTGGACTTTACAGGGGAGACCGATAGATGACTGCCCCTACCATTCCAAGGAAGCATATGAGCTTGATCCCGACCTGAACAGGGATCCGAGATATACTTATAGTATTATGGGGCATGGAGATACCTTTTACGGAGAAAGCATCGATATTTATGATAGCAATAATCCCATGTACTATGAAAATTCCCGCTCGAGCAAATCAGGATATTGGTTTAGAAAATTTGTTTCGGAAGATGATGCTTTTAAAGGTTCCAGCTCCATGGAATATCCTCTTATAAGGTATGCCGAGGTCCTATTGACCTATGCTGAGGCGAAAATCATGATGAACGATATCGACCCACTCGTAAAAGAATGCATCAATATGCTCAGAGAGCGTGCTGGATTGGAAATGGCCGAAGCAGATGTGAATCTGCCAGAATATAGCGCATTTAGCCAGGACCAATGGGTTGATTTGATCAGAAATGAAAGAAGAATTGAATTGGCAGGGGAAGGAGTCCGATACGACGATATCATTCGCTGGAAAATCGCAGAGGAAGTACTTAACCAACCCGCTTTGGGCCATACCAAAATGGAAAACGGACAAAAGGTTTCTTTGAAAATCGAAGAAAGATCCTTTTCTCCACACCAATACCTATGGCCTTATCATGAGAGCAGTATCAAGGTGAACCCAGGACTGAAACAAAACCCCGGCTATTGATATACCCTTATTGCCGCTTGCATTTAGCCTGATAGGTAGTTGACCGTTAATTCTTATTTGATGGACTTTGACCAGGATGAAAAAATCTTTGGTCAGGGTCCTTTTTTTATCTTAGGATGGGACTGGGACCTAGGCTATCCACCGGGAAAGTAAATTTCTGGTAGCGGTTATCTTTTCCATTTTTCAGCACAGCCAAATGGATTTTAAAGGAAATATTTTATGCCAAAGAGCTTTGTAGTAAACCTCTTTATTGGCATGTGGTATTCTGGATGATAATGGTTTTTCCTAATTTAATTTGACAGGTCTGCCAGTTGGTAAAATCAAATTATTGTAGTTAATTGTGACGAAGCGTTTTTTTAGGCTTCCCCAATAATTCCAACATTAACAATCAAAGTGTGTTTTTGCTTTGCTGAGTTTTGAAACAGACAGATAACCTGGCATTAAAAAATTTTAAAGGAAAGACAGAAGAAGATTTTAATAGGCTCTTTCAAAGTTTTTATAGCGATTTGGTGAATTATGCCTATACTTTCCTTTTGGATGCGGACGAGGCCGAGGACCTTGTACAGGGATTTTTTGTGCATTTTTGGGAAAACATGGAATTTATCGAACTGACAGGGACATTACAGGCCTATTTGTTTACTGCAGTGAAAAACCGTTGTTTGAACAAGCTGAAAAGCCTTCAGGTTTATGACAAGCATAAAATCCTCTATATAGAAGCCAAGATGGCATTGATCGATGAAAAAGGGTTGGAGGAAAGTGTTTTGTGGGAAGATGATTTGATAAAAGCCCTGGAAAATTTGCCTGAACAGGTGAGGGAAATCATCGAATTGAAATACCTAAAAGGGAAAAAGATTTCCGAAATAGCTACTTTTCTTAGTTTGTCTGAAAACACGGTAAAGACCCAGTTGAAAAGAGGCAGGGATAAGCTGAAAAAAGAAATGAACCCCAAGCTTTTTAGCCTTTTGTTTATGTTTTGAAAAACTCGAGGATCATTTTTTAAATTGTTGGTTTATTGAAATTTAACTGGGTAAATCGCTTGTTTTTTGGCGCCTGTATTTTGTTGTTCTATAAAAAATAGTTGAAACTTTTGTCACCCTTTTTTTAAATCCTCCTGTCATTTAAATGTAAAAGGACAGGAATATGATCGATTATCTCTTAATATGGAAAAAGGCTCATGACTGTATCTCTGCTGAAGAGGAGCAGGAATTACAATCTTGGATAGCAGCAGATCCCGAGCACAGCGAATATTTCCAGCGGGCCCTGTCGTATTATAAGAACCAAAAAACTTACCAGCCTCCCCTTAGGGAAGATGCTTTTGAAAAGCTGAAAGCCGAATTGACTTTTAAAAAGAGCAGGCCATTTGGCCAGTGGCAATGGGCAGCAGCAGCAGTGCTCTTGGTTCTTATTTCAGGTGCCGTATTATATTTAAGCCAGGGGCGGTTTGGTGCTGAGGATAGCTTACCTGAGCAGGATGTCCTGGCACAAATTTCTTCCCAAACAGGAAATGCTGTGTTGTATACCTCTTCGGGAGAACAGATTGCCTTTGATCAGGACAGTGTTTTTTCTATCAATGACCCTTATGCAGAAATAGCCGCTTCAGGAAAGAATTTGGAGTACAATGAAGGAAAGAGTGGCACCAATAAACCCAAGTATAATGTTTTGGTGATTCCCCGTGGAGAATCATTCAAGCTGCAACTGGCAGATGGGACCAAGGTGTGGCTTAATTCAGAAACCATCATCAAGTACCCGTCTGCCTTTGCCAAGGATATCAGGGAAGTGGAGTTTACCGGGGAGGCCTATTTTGAAGTGGCCAAAGATGCCGATCGTCCCTTTGTGCTTCATTCCCAATCCCAAACCATCCGGGTGCTGGGAACCGCCTTTAACGTGACCTCCTACCAGGATGAAGAGAACATCATCACCACCTTGGTGGAAGGAAGTGTGGCCGTGGACCTTTCTTCAGGAGAAAGTCTGGTACTTAGCCCCAATGAGCAGGGCCGGTTGAACAAGGTTTCCGGTAGCCTGACCAAGAAAGAAGTGCAGGTGGAGAATTTTATCAGCTGGAAGGATGGTATCATGTATTTTGAGAATTTAGAGCTCCAGGTCCTCCTGGCGCGGATAGCCCGCTGGTATGACATTGAAGTATTGTTCGAAAACCAAGGGCTGAAAACCAGGAAGTTTACGGGGGGAATTACCCGCTATGAGGATTTTGAAGAGTTTTTGGAAATGCTGGAAGCTTCAGGAATTGTTGAATTTGACGTGGATAAAAATGTAGTGACCGTGAAATAAAAAAAGGAGTGCTCCCAACACTCCTTTGAGTTTGTTTAAATAAATGTTTAACCTTTTACAATTAAAATTTATGTTTAACAAGGATACAATAATACCCAAAAAAATCCGGAAAAAATACTTCCAGACCTTCTTGTTGACAATGTTACTGATGTGCATTGCGGGCATGGAAGTAAGGGCTTACAGTCCTTCACAAACCCTGACGATGGACCTTCAAGTCCAGAATGAATCCTTTGAAAGTATTCTGAGGGTGATCAAAAAAAAGAGCAGGTACAAGGTTTTGTACCCCAGTGATTTGTTTAATGGCCTGCCCAAGATGAGCATCAACGTCAAAGATGCTTCACTGAGTACGATATTCAATGAACTCATTGTGCCCCATGGCTATAGCTATGTCGTCAGGGACAAGACCATTATTTTTAAAAAAGAAGGGGAGCCCTCTCCCAAGGGACAGCTTCAGGAATCCAATGAGGCAATCGAGGTAAAAGGGCGGGTGACCGATGATAATGGAGAGGGCTTGCCCGGCGCCAATGTGCTGATCATAGGAACTTCAAAGGGCACGGTGACGGACGTAAACGGTGATTATCAGCTGTCCGTACCTTCCAATGCGGTTTTGGAGTTTAGCTTTTTGGGCTTTGTCAGCAAGCAGGTGAATGTGTCGGATCAGACAGAGATCAACATCACCCTTATGCCCGATATGGAAGCATTGGAAGAAGTGGTGGTGGTAGGTTATGGAAGCGTCAAGAAAAGTGATCTTACCGGGGCTGTAAGTACAGTGACCACGGAAAGTTTTGACAAAATTGCAGGTACTTCTCCGCTAAATGCCATTCAGGGACGGGCTGCAGGCGTGTCCATTTCCAGTAATTCAGGTCTGCCAGGGTCAGGCTTTAATGTGACGGTGCGGGGAATCAGCTCCATCAATACCGGCAATGGAAGTGGTTCATCGCCCATCTATGTGGTGGATGGAGTGATCACCAATAGCATTGAAAATATCAACCAGAACAATATCGAATCCATCTCTGTGCTCAAGGACGCTTCTGCATCGGCGATCTATGGGGCAAGGGCTGCCAATGGGGTTATTTTGGTGACCACCAAGCGGGGCAGGGTGAATGTGGAACCCCAAATCACCTTCAATGCCTATTGGGGGGTAAGCAATGAAGGTAATCTCAAACATGAACTGTTGAATGCAGATCAGTTTCTGGAGCTTTGGACGGAGTCTTATGAAAACTCCAATATCCCATTGGACTGGGAACAAAGTGATTTGGCCTATTATGAAGGAGTGGATACCAACTGGAAAGATCTGATGCTTCGTCAAGGGGGGATACAGTCCTATGACGTCTCCGTAGCGGGAGGATCGGAACGCTCCAATTATTTTGTATCGGCCAATTTGGTAGATCAGGAGGGAATGGTCATTGGTACGGGACAGAAAAAATACACTTTTCGGATCAATACGGACCATAAAATAAGGGATTGGTTTACGTTTGGCAATTCCCTGAACATCAGTTCCAATAAGGTGATGGGAGACCAGACCTATTATAGAAAGGCCCTGACCAAGGTGCCGCTTACCCGAAATAAAGAAGAGGATGGGGATTGGGGCATCATTCATAATCCCGGATTGGAGCATTTCTTTGTCAACCCCATCTGGGAGGCCCAAAACAGTAGCCAGGAAGCCATTTGGAAAGGACTACAAGGAAACCTTTACATTGCCTTTTCCCCTGTCAAAAACTTGGAATTTACCGTACGGGGAAGCCTTAACTACGCAGGAAAGAAACAATCGGATTTTGTTCCGGGAGTGCCGCCGGACTATGGCTGGGGTGGGACCAACGTCAATACGGTCTATAAGGAATCCCTGGAGAATGTCTACTGGAGCAATGACTACTTGTTAAAGTACCAGCTGGATGTCAAACAGCATTCTTTTAACTTTTTGTTGGGATATTCCAGAGAGCAGAACTCCTCAGAAACACTCTCCGCCCAACGTACGGGCACTATCAACAATGATATCCGTTTTTTGGATGCCGGAGACCCCACTAGTCAAATTAACAGCAACTATTTCAGGGACTGGGCATTGGTTTCCATGTTTGGGAGAATCAACTATTCCTTTCAGGACAAATACCTTTTTACCGGTACCATACGCCGTGACGGAACTTCCCGACTTACCGAAGAGAACAGGTGGGGGGTATTTCCCTCCGGTTCCGTCGCTTGGAAAATTTCAGAGGAACCTTTTTTGCAGAACAGCCCTGTGGTGAAGGAATTGAAATTAAGGGCCAGCTACGGTTCTTTGGGGAACGTCAATTCCATCGGTATTTATGGAACCAGTGCGGCACTGGAAGCGGTAAGGGCCGTATCCAACAACCTGCCGGCTTTGGGGTATACCCTGACATCTGCCGTCAATAGGGATGTGACCTGGGAGTCTGCCAATAAGGCCAACCTTGGCTTGGATGCTACTTTGTTAAACGGGCGCTTTTATGGAACGGTGGATTACTTTATTGAAAATACCTTTGACATGCTGTTTGCAGAGCCCATACCCCGCTCTTCTGGATTGGCCGGCTTTCCTGTGATCAATGGAGGCAATGTCCGAAACAAGGGCTTTGAGGTGCTGTTAGGGGCAAAAGGAGGCAATGCGGATTGGTTTTATGATGTCAGTTTTAACCTGTCCAGAATCAAGAATGAAGTGACGGATCTGGCGGGTAGGGAAGAGATCACTTTGGGCGGAAGTAGGATCGGTTACAAACACCAGGTTGGTGCCCCAGCCCATTCCTTCTTTGGTTATAAATCGGATGGTCTTATCCGCAATGAAAGTGAACTGGACAAGTATGCCGGCGGAAGTTTTCCAACCAAGAAAGTAGGGGATATTGCGCTAATGGACATCAATGGGTTCGATGAAGATGGAAACCTGACCGGAGCACCCGATGGGGTGATCAATGAGGCTGACCGGACTATTGTCGGCAGTAGGTATCCCGAATTTTTTTATGGCGGGATGATTTCGGGTGGGTATAAGAACCTCAGTTTGCTGATCCAGTTGCAAGGGTCCCATGGGGCGGACGAATTTTTTGGCCCGGGGCAGTCCACCGACCTGTTTCAGCTGATGACCAGCTTTGCCCAAAATGAGGATGTAAGGCTTTATGACCGGTACCATCCCACTAAAAATCCGGACGGCACCTTTCCGCTATTGAACAAAAACGGCTCGGGTGGTAATGAACAGTTCTCCGATTTTTGGCTGGAAAATGCCTCTTATTTGAGGGTTCAAAACATTACCCTTAGCTATGACCTTCCGGAAAGCCTGATTTCAAAAGCGCAAATCGATAACCTAGGAGTCTATCTGAGTGTGCAAAATGCCCGTACTTTTACAAAGAACCATAATCCGGAAGTGGGTAACGCCACAGCGACCGGATCCGGTTTGAATGCCTTCGTTACCGGGGTGCCCATTCCAAGGACCCTTACGCTAGGTGTTAAAGCAGCATTTTAAACCCAAAATAGTTAAACCATGAATTCAATAAATAACATCAAATATATACTACCTCTCCTTTCATTGGTCATGCTGTTGTCCGGCTGCAATGAAGAGGAATTTCTGAACCGGTATCCTTTGGACAGGCCTAATTCAGCCAATTTCTTTGTAGGGACAGAATCTGCGAGGGCAGCCGTCAATGCCTGTTACGAACCCTGGCACAGGGGCAACGCCAACATGCTGTACAGGGACATGACCATCCATTTGGATGCGTTGACGGACGACAGTTATTGGAGACCGGTAAGGGCGGCTTCCGTAGCGTTGGAGGAGTGGAATATCAACCCAACGCATGAAAATGTAAGGAGTTGGTGGAGGTATCCCTACGAGAGTATCAATGCGGCCAATTTTGCTTTGACGAATATCCCTCAGTCCACGGATGAAAGCTTCACCGTAGAGCAGCAGGCTCCATATATGGGGGAAGCGGCTTTTTACCGGGCTTATTCCTATCAGTTTTTGACCTTGTTGTATGGGGATGTTCCTTTGTATCTGGACCTGGCCGAAAGCTACGATGATTTTCATTTGCCCAGGGCTCCTAAGCAAGAGGTCATGGAGCAGGTAATAGCGGATTTTACCTTTGCCAAGGAAAACCTGAAAGACCAACCCATATTCCCCGGGGCTCCCTCAAGGCCTATTGCTGCAGCGATGCTGGCAAAGGCCTATCTGATCATGGGAGATTGGGGCAGTGCTGAAGCCGCCGCAAGAGAGGCTGTTGAGATTGCAGAGGGGGCCGGGAAGCACTTGATGGATGATTTTGAAGCAATCTGGGCCCTGGAAAACGAGGGGGACAGTAACCCTGAACTTTTGTGGTATTGGGGGTTTGTGGAAAACGATGAATTTCATGGTGGTAATCATGCGGTTCAGCGGTTGTCCAGGGACTTGCCGGCGACACTCAAAACGGCGATTGACGGGGATGGTTGGGGCTATGCCCTACCACAGAGGGACCTTTATGATGCTTTTGAAGAAGATGATCCCAGAAGGAAATACACCATTTTTGCTCCTGGGGATGACTATAAAGTATATCCAGGGGAAGATTTTGCTTACACCCATCAGCGATTGGACGAGAACGGGGATACGGTAAGGTGGGATGTGGTCTATTCGGCCGGGGATATGGTCGAATATGATTACCGTTGGTCTCCCTCGGGCATGAATGTCAGAAAGATGATCAGAACAGTCATCAATTTGGCCAATGTCCGCTGGTCCGGTCAGGATGTTCCCGTCATGAGGATGTCTGAACTCTACCTGATACTGGCAGAATCCCTGGCAGAGCAGGGAGATGCGGAGGCTTATACTTGGGTGAACAAGGTCAGGGCGCGGCTATCCGTCAACATGCCTCCGGTCAACAGCGGCGATCTGGTGGAGGTAGTACGCCATGAACGAAGGGTGGAACTGGCTTTTGAAGGTTTACGCCTTTTTGACCTGATCAGATGGGGAGAAATCCAAAGCGTTTTTGGGGATGGCACCAAAGTAAAGCGGCATTTTTATTCAGAATTCTTGCCGGATAACTCCCTGCTAAAATATGATAAGCCTGTTGGGAAGTTGAACCTGGATCCTCTTTTCCCTCTTCCTCAGGAGGAAATTGATAATAATATCAACATCAATTCCAATAATCCTGGTTGGTAATCGCTCAAGGCTAAGCGGTTGATGAGTTTCTGGAGGCCTGGCCTCCAGAAACCATTAATTAAAAGACCATAACACCCTTTCTGGGGTGAATGGAAAAGCTATGGCTTTACCAGAAAGAGCGACGAGATTTTTGTACGGAAAGCCTTAGAGAAAGGAGCGCTTGAGCTTTCCAATAAATTAACCTAACCCAAAATCCCATGTATCTATCTAGACAAGTATATTTCTTTATTTATGTGACGTTGTGTATGGTCCTGGGCAGTGCCCAGGAAGTGCTGGCCAATGTAATCCAGGTGAATCCCGGAGATGATGTGACGGCCATTATTCAGAATGCAAATGGAGGAGATGAGTTGGTCTTTAGTCCCGGGACTTACAATAAAGTGCTTATCCAAAACCGTCAGTTTACAGAGAATGCTCCCCTGATCATTAAGTCCGATGGTACGGGGGAGGTGGTTTTCGAAACGGTGACCAATACCGGTACGGCTTTCAAAATCGTCAACAGCAGTTATATTGTAGTCCAGGGAGTCTTTATCCGGGGAGGACTGGACGCAGTAGTGCTTGACAGCAGCGACCATATTATGCTCCTTAACAATGATATCAGCGGCCCTGGACAGGCAGGTATCCATGTGCATCATAGTTGTTCTTATGTGGACATTATCGGCAACCATATCTATAATACCGGATTAAGAAATTCCCAATGGGGGGAGGGCATATATGTGGGGACAGGCAATTACGCCTATACCAGCTTTCCGGACAACTGCGAATATATCTGGATAGAGGGCAACGAGCTCCATCACTGCGGAAATGGGGAGGCAATCAATATCAAAGGCGAGAGTTTTCATGTAACCGTCAGGAACAATGTCATGTACGATATTGCACCCGGCACGGCCACCCAGTATAATCAGGCAGCGGTGACCTTGGAGGCGGCATCGGTATCCATCACCAACGATTACCGCCTGGACGAGTGGAGGGATACCTGGGTGGAAAATAATACCATTTATAATGTCGCTGGAGGTTATGAGGACAGAAGTTCTAACAATGGAATTATGTTTGGCGGTTCGGGATGTTATATTGTGGGGAATACTGTTTTTAATTGTGATGAGCGGGGGCTTTATGGCAATTCCTTTAAAAGCTTGGGCTTTGACACTTACGTTTTTGATAATAACAGTTTTGATAATGGGATCAATACTTTTTACAATTCGGCATTGACCATTCTCAATCAAGACCCCGGTCCCAATCCGAATTTGCCACAAAGTTGGTACAGTGCTCCCACGTTTTCAGTAGACACGGTGCTTTTGGATATTGCATCGGTACTGATGGAGGTAGGGGAGAAACAACAGTTGGTGGATCAGGTTTTGCCCCTAATGGCCAATGACCGCTCGGTGACCTGGAGTTCCTCCAATACAAATGTGGTAACAGTGGATGAGAATGGATTGCTACAGGCCACAGGCCTTGGTCAGGCCCTTGTTTCGGTAGTGACAACGGATGGCAATAAAACGGGCACTTGTTCTGTAATCGTCAATGACGGGGACAAAGCCTTGGGTAATACGGATATTTATCCTTTGGTAAGTACAGAGGCCGGCAGGAGCGCTGTTCCTGTTACGGTGGCGCAGCCCGGAGCGATCAATGAACTATCCATCTACCATGAAGGAGGCAGCGGAATTATGGTGCTGGGCATCTATGATGGTGAATCGGCTCCCGGAAACTTGCTGGCCAAAACGGGCCTTACTTCAGTGAATGCTGAGAAAGGATGGCAGCATGTAGCGTTGGATACGGTATTGGAGGTTGCTGTAGGGCAGGTGGTTTGGCTGGCCTGGAACTTTGAAACCAATCCCGGAATTCGGTACCAGTCAGGCAGTCCTGGAGTCTTTGAATCTTCCGATGGTTGGTCGAGTGGCATGCCCGGTGCTTTTGGTTCCGCAACGGAAGAAAATCAGGTCTATTCCATTTTTGCTTCCCTGGATCCAGAAAACATTCCTCCTACCGTTTTGTTGATGAAGCCATCTTCAGGCACGGTCGAAATTGACCCTAATCTGGGGCTTATAGAACTGGGAGCTTCTGCCAGTGATGTGGATGGAGAAGTGGTACAAGTAGACTTTTTCGTGGATGGAAGCCCAATAGGCAGCGTCAATACTTCACCCTATGTGACAAACTGGACCCACATTACCGCGGGAACTTACGAGCTTATTGCCTTGGCCCATGATAATGAAGGGGCAGTATCTTCTTCCGATACCAGCATGGTGACCATCACGGAAAAGTCCAACCCTCCCGGGACGGTGGGGATAACTGAAGTGCTGGGAATCAACACCACGAACAACAAAAGAAGGGCCCAGCCTTTTGTGATGCCAGAGGATGGAAGGATAGAAAGCATGTCGATGTACCACAATGCCGGCAGTGGGGGAATGATACTGGCGGTTTATAACGGCACCACTGCTCCAGACAGTTTGTTGGCCATCACGCCTGTCACGACAGTGGATAATGCGGAAGGATGGCAGACCATTGGCCTTTTGGACAGTGTGGAAGTCAGTGCAGGGCAAACCATCTGGTTGGCCTGGCTATACGAAAACAATCCTGGTATTCGCTATGATGCCGGGAGTACCGGTAGGTTTGATTCCAATCAGGCCTGGGTGGGAGGCATGCCTGATTTATTTGGAAGTGGTACCCAAGGCAGTGCCATGTATTCCCTTTATGCCTCCTACATACCTACTTCAAGTCCCTACGTAAACCTGACCAGTCCAATTGATGGAGCATCGTTTACCTCCCCGGCAGCAATTGAACTGACGGCCGAAGTACTCAATGTGGAGGGCCTGTCCCAGCTGACCTTTTTCGTGGATAGCCTCCCTTTACAAACCATCTATTCAGAGCCCTTTACACATAATTGGTCCGATGTCTCCCCTGGTGCCTATAGCCTCTATGCAGTGGCTACAGACAGCTCCTCCAATGAAGTGATTTCCGAAGTTGTCAACTTCACGGTGCAGTCCCCGGATTCCTTACTGAATACCGTAGGCATTACCGACCGTCTGGCCAGTGCCACCAACTACATCAATAGAAGGGCTGTGCCTTACACCATGCCGGAAAATGGTACGATAGAGAGCATCAGTATGTACCATTTGGCTGGGGACGGCAATATGCTGCTTGCGGTTTATGAAGGAGATAGTGTACCCACCAATAGAATAGCTATCACGCCACTTACCGCTGTAAACCAGTCGGATGGGTGGCAGGAAGTGATGTTGGAGACTCCCGTAAGTGTGGGAGCCGGAGAAACGGTATGGTTGGCCTGGGTTTATGAGAATGCAACGGTCATTTATTACGAGTCCGGAAGCCCCGGGCGATTTGATTCCGGTAAAACATGGAGCAGCGGTATGCCCCAACAGTTCGGTAATGGAAGTCAGGGAAATGCTGTTTATTCCATTTATGCTTCTTATTTGCCTGCTCCAGCTCCTTCAATAAACTTGGGCAGTCCCTTGGAGGGGGCGACTTATACCGCCCCGGCTGATATTGAATTGACAGCAGAAGTGCTCAATATGGAGGGACTGTCTCAAGTGACTTTCTTTCAGGACAGCATTCCTTTGCAAATTGTTTATTCCGCGCCATACACCTTTACCTGGTCAGATGTGTCCCCGGGAGTTTATAATGCCTATGCCCTGGCCACAGACAGCTCTTCCAATGAAGTGGCTTCCGAGCTGGTCAACTTCACGGTGCAGTCCCCGGATTCTTTGCTCAGCACCATTGGGATCACTGACCGCTTGGCCAATGTCACCAACAATGCCAATAGGAGGGCTGTTCCTTACACTATGCCTGAAAATGGAACGATAGAAAGTGTCACCATGTACCACAAGGCGGGCAGCGGGAATATGCTTCTGGCGATTTATGAGGGGGACACAGTGCCGACCAATAGGATAGCCATTACTCCGCTTACTCCGGTGAGCAATGAGGATGGGTGGCAGGAAGTGATGCTGAAGTCTGCTGTAAGTGTGGGGGCAGGTGAAACCATTTGGCTGGCTTGGGTTTATGAAAATCCAACACCTATCTATTACGAATCGGGCAGTCCAGGCCGATTTGACTCGGGCGAAAATTGGGCAGGAGGCATGCCAGAGCAGTTTGGTTCTGGAGGTCAAGGAAATGCCATTTACTCTATTTATGCTTCCTATGTGATGGAAGAGGTGGTGTATTCTCAAGGGGCGCCCAATGGAGATAAGGTGAAGAAAGCTAAAAAAGCAAAAAAACCTAAGGTTAAAGTTTATCCGAACCCCTTTGAATATGAGGTCACGATCGCTTATGAGCTGTTCGAAGAATCCCACGTGACGCTATCTATCTATGATTTTAATGGAAATGAAGTGGACAAGATCACCTTGGGAAAAATGGATGAAGGTAATCACGAAATCCTGTGGAACAGAAACAGCGATAATGCCAAGAACAAGTCCATGTTTGTTTACCATTTACACATGGTCACAGTGGATGGGGAAGAGTTCCTTATTAGAGGAAAGTTAAAAGTCAAATAATTCATCAAAAGCTGGAATGGTCTTCATTTTCAGAGGACTGTTTCAGCTTTTAAATATGCTTACTCATTGCAAATATCAACATATGAAACGAAGACCATTCGGATTTATTTATCTTCTGCTTTCCCTAGTAAGCTTGTGGGCCTGCCAACACCGAAAATCACAGTTGAGCCTTGGACAGTTGTTTACAGATCATATGGTTCTACAGCGAGATGCACCATTGCCCATTTGGGGAAATGCTACCCCTGATACAAGGATAAAGGTAGATATTAATGGGCAATCGGTAAGTACTGTTGCAGGTCAGGACAGTACCTGGTATTTGGAATTCCCCGCCCAGAAAAAAGGAGGGCCATTTCAACTAACTGTGCAGGGAGACAGTACCCTGGTCTTGCAGGATGTCTATTTTGGGGATATCTGGGTATGTTCCGGGCAGTCCAATATGGAATGGCCCGTGGAAAGGGTTAAGGAGGCAACAGAAGAAATCAACCAGGCCAATTTTGATCGGATAAGACTATTTGAGGTGCCCCATCAAATGACCGGGCAGCCCGTAGTGCGTCTTCCGGATAGTGTGGGATGGAGGCGATGTTCCCCCAGGTCCATTAAGGATTTTTCTGCTGTTGGGTACTTTTTTGGCAGGGAACTCCATCAGGAATTGGACGTCCCCATTGGTTTGATCAGTACAAACTGGGGCGGGACCAATATAGAGGCTTGGACAAGCAAGGAAACATTGAGTAGGTTTCCTGTTTTTAAGGATAGTCTGGAGCAGCTAGGCGCCTTGGATTTGGATAAGATGAAAGAAGATGCGGACCATGCCATAGCTGTTTGGCAACATTCTATGGATTCCCTGGATTTGGGGCTACAACATAACTGGTCCGATCCTACTGTGAGGTGGGAGAACCCGTCTAAGGTACAATTGCCCATTACCCTGGAGCACCTGGATTTACCAAATTCAGATGGGGTGTTTTGGTTTAAGAAAACCGTTTACCTTTCCGAAATAGCCGACAGTGATAATGCCCTTATCCATTTGGGAAGGATAGATGAGGAAGATGTCACCTACCTCAATGGGAAAATGGTCGGCTGGACCAATGGGAGTCAGGATAAAAGAGCTTATCCTATTACACCAGGTGTTCTCAGGAAAGGTGCTAATACCATTGTAGTCCGGGTAAAGGACAAGGGGTGGACCGGAGGGTTTAAAGGAATTCCGGAGCATCTGAAGTTGGAAATAGGTTCCCGAATCATAGCCCTATCGGGAGAATGGGAAATGAAAGTAGGAATCCCTGATTTGCCGGTAAGCCCTAAAAATATCCATCCCAATAATTTTCCTTCGACACTTTTTAACGGTATGATCCATCCTCTCATCCCTTTTTCCATCAAAGGAGTGATCTGGTATCAGGGAGAGAGTAATGCTTCCAGAGCCTTTGTGTATAGGGAGATGTTTCCGGCCATGATCCAAGACTGGAGAAACCATTGGGGGCAGGGGGATTTTCCTTTTTACTTTGTGCAATTGGCCAATTACCGGGCTGTAGAAGAGCAACCGGGAGAAAGTACCTGGGCAGAATTGAGGGAATCCCAAAGCAAGGCTTTGCAATTGCCCAATACGGGGATGGCGGTGGCCATTGATCTGGGAGAAGCAGATGACATTCATCCCAAAAACAAGCAGGAAGTAGGAAGGAGGCTTGCTTTGAGTGCACTGGAAAATACCTATCGGACAAACCTGCTTAGTGCCGGTCCTTTATTGGATCATCATGAAGTAATTGGTGATAAGATGAGGCTTTATTTTGTACATACAGGAGAGGGCATACATTGTAATGATGGACAAAAAAACTTAAATGGATTTACACTAGCTGGTGCCGATCACCAGTTTTACCGGGCAAAGGCGGTTGTAGAATCGGATTCTACAGTTTTGGTAAGTCATGGCAGTATCGAGCAGCCACAGGCCGTCCGCTACGGTTGGGCGGATAATCCAGGTCCCCTGAATTTTTACAATTCAGAACAATTGCCCGCAAGTCCTTTCAGAACCGATGACTGGAAAGTGTCCACGGAATGAGAGCCCTCTGGTTTGAGGTGTCAAGCTTCTGTAATATAGTGTTTCGTGTGGGTGAAGCGGGGCGGTAAGATTAAAATTTATAAGAATAGTAATTTCAGAAAAACCATGTTATTGAATCATTTTAAGCGTTTAGGGGTAGGCGGATTATGGGTCCTGTTACTTTACCTGATATTCCCTTTTCAAGTGAGGGCACAAGCAGCGTCCGAAGATTTTTATCATCAGGAATTGGATAAAATTGTCTTGGAGGTTAAGGAGAAGTTGGTCTGCCTGGAAGTAGATTCTACCCGGATTCCAAGGGCTTTGTCTTCCCAGGGAGAACTGGTAGGGGTGAGTTCCCGGGACTGGACCAGTGGTTTTTTTCCTGGTTTGCTGTGGTATTTGTACGAGCATTCGCAGGATAAGGGGCTCCGGTTTGCCGCCAAAGAGTGGACGGGGTTTATTGAAAAAGAGAAGTACGATGGTCATACCCATGATACGGGTTTTAAGGTGTATTGCAGCTTTGGCAATGGTTACCGGCTTTTGAAAAATACAGTGTACAAAAACGTCATAATAGAAACGGCCAATACCTTAATGACGCGGTATGATCCGGTGATTGGATGTATCCGCTCATGGGATTTTAATCGGGAAAAATGGAAGTTTCCAGTCATTATCGACAATATGATGAACCTGGAAATGCTGTTTGCCGCAACCCGTCTTACTGGGGATTCCAGCTATTACCAGGCAGCCAAGCAGCATGCCATGACTACCAAAAAACATCATTTCAGGCCGGACTTTTCTAGCTATCATGTCGTGGATTACGATACGGTTTCAGGAATGTCCAGACTGAAAACCACCCATCAGGGCTATTCACCTGAATCATCTTGGGCCAGGGGGCAAGCTTGGGCCCTGTACGGATACACCATGTGCTACAGGGAAACCGGAGAGAAGGAGTTTCTTGTTCAGGCAGAGAACATCGCTGATTTTATATTGAGCCATCCCCGTCTACCTGAAGATCAAATTCCCTTTTGGGATTTTGATGATCCGGCTATACCAAATGCAGAAAGGGATGCTTCAGCCGCATCGGTGATCGCCTCGGCCCTCTTGGAGCTATCTCATTACACTAATTTGGAAAGAGGAAAAGACTATTGGAAGGTAGCGACAAAGATCTTAAAACATTTGTCCTCTCCTGAATATCGGTTGGACTCCAAGGAGATTCCTTTTCTTCTGAACCATAGCGTAGGATCCCTGCCCCATGAATCTGAAGTGGACGTACCTCTGGTCTATGCGGACTATTATTATGTGGAAGCCTTGACCAGGGCTAAAAACTTTAGTCAATTCTACAGAAAAGAATAAAATTATCCTCATATTGGTCGAGTTTTCAAAGTTTTGTTTTGAATTTAATTTAATGCTCCATGTTACGATTTGATTATAAAAAGTTGTACTTTTTGCTAATAGGCTTCTTGTTTTCCTTTCATCTTTTTGGCCAAGAGGCGGATACCTTAAAAGTCCTGTTTGTTGGAAACAGTTATACCTATTTTTGGAATCTTCCCCAGATGGTCAGTGCCTTGGGGGCAGATCAGGGACTGATCATTGAAACCAAAAAATCCACCTTAGGAGGGGCTACGTTGAAGCAACATTGGGAAGGGGATAGGGGACTTAAGACCAAACAAGTGATAACGGATGGGGCTTGGGACGTGGTGGTCCTACAAAACCACAGCAAAAGCACCGTGGATACCCCTGAGGAATTCAAGGATTATGGAGAGAAGTTTATTGACTTGGTGGAAAGCACAGGGGCGCAGCCGCTATTGTACATGACTTGGGCACGCGCTTATAATCCTTTGATGCAAGAAACCATTTCTGCGGGATACAGGGATTTGGCCAAAGCTGCTGAAGTCAATTTTGCCCCAGTGGGAGAGGTTTGGGAAAAAGCCAGGGAATTACGTCCCGATTTAAACTTGTTTGACCCTGATGGAAGCCACCCTTCCAGTCTTGGGACCTATCTCACGGCCTGTGTATTTTATAAAATACTGACCGGCAACACCACCAAGGGGTTATCCGGAAGACTCTCCGGAGTTGACAGCCGGGGGGAGGAGTTATTCCTGTCCATTGTCAATGCAGGGGATGCTGAGTTTATTCATCAGCTTGTAGATAAGCTGGTTGATGGAAAAATGGAACCGGTGAAATGAAAACAGCCCTAAGCAAACAATTACCTGCCTTACTGGGGCCATTGGTTTTTTTAGGTTTTATGTGGGCCGAGCCTCCTGAGGGGATGAGTGAGGGGGCTTTCCAGGTGGCTGCCGTTACCCTTTGGATGGCCATCTGGTGGATATCCGAAGCAGTACCCATTGCAGTTACTGCCCTGCTTCCCATCATCCTTTTTCCACTGACTGGGGCCGTAGATATTTCTGCTACTACCGAGGCTTATGGTCATAAGTACATATTTCTCTATATGGGTGGGTTTATTTTGGCCATCGCCATTGAGCGTTGGGACCTTCATAAGCGTATCGCTCTGATCATTATTTCATTGATCGGGGCCAATGTGAACAGCATCATATTAGGTTTTATGCTGGCCACGGCTTTTTTGTCCATGTGGATCTCCAATACCGCCACTTCAGTGATGATGCTGCCTATAGGGACAGCCATTGTCACCCAGTTTGCGAAAAGAACATCTGCAGAAGATAATAATGGGGACGGGGTAGGAAAGGCCCTTATGTTGGCCATCGCCTACAGTGCTTCCATAGGAGGTTTTGCCACCTTGATAGGGACACCTCCCAATTTGGTCCTGGCGGGGATTATCGAAGAGTTGTATGGGATAAAGCTGAGCTTTTTTGATTGGATGAAGTTTGGCTTTCCGCTCAGCATGGTTTTGTTGTTTGTCTGTTGGAAATACCTTACCCATTATGCCTTTGACTTTAAAAAAGTAGAATTTCCCGGTGGTAGACTTGAGATCAATAGGATGCTGAAGGATTTGGGGAAAATAAGCTTTGAGGAAAAATGGGTGCTGATCGTATTTGCCGGAACAGCCACAGCATGGATTTTTCGCTCATTTATCCAAAAAATCATTCCGGGGATTGACGATACGGTGATTGCTTTGACGGCGGCCATTATTTTGTTTGTACTCCCGAATAAAGACAGGTCACGAAGATTGATCAATTGGGAAGAGGCCGTAAAGCTTCCTTGGGGAATTATTTTGCTCTTTGGCGGGGGAATGGCCTTGGCCAAAGGTTTTGGAACCACCGGTTTGGCAGAGTGGATAGCGGATCAGATGGGGCAATTGAACGGCTTGTCCATGCTGTTGATGATATTGATTTTGGTAGCAATGGTCAACTTTCTCACTGAAATAACTTCCAACTTGGCAACTACAGCCATGCTTTTACCGGTTTTGGCCCCGATGGCCCTATCCTTCGATACCCATCCTTTTATGTTGATGGTTCCGGTGACCATTGCGGCTTCCTGTGCATTTATGCTCCCTGTGGCCACACCACCTAATGCGGTGGTCTTTGGTTCTGGATATTTGCACATTCCGGATATGATCAAAACAGGTCTATGGATGAACCTCTTTTCTATTTTGCTGGTTGCTCTGTCCAGTTATTTTCTGCTGGAAATTTTCTGGGGATTTGATTCGGGGTTTTTCCCTGAGCACTTAAAAAATGGTGTAGGTAGGGTAGAGTAAGATAAGAGTGGCACGATGAAAACCGCGCCACTCCAAGAGTCTGGAAAATGAGCTTCCAACTTATGCGATCATTTTTTGAAGGTGAGATGAATGCTTTCATCAGCCTTCATGTCCACGGAATATACTTTTCCCTCAGCAAGGGGAGTTCCATTTACCGTGCAGTCTTTTCCTAATGGGTTGAGTATTTTCAGGGTTCCTCCTACTGGTGCTGATATCACTGCTTTGATCTCATTTTGATGAACTTTTTCAGCACTTATTTCAAAAGCTCCTTGGGCCAAAAAACCGTTGAAGGAGGCATTTTCCCAATCGCTGGGAACAGCGGGGAATAAGCGGATAAAGTCCTCATGGCTCTGAAGCAGCATTTCCTGCAGGCCAGCAGCAAAGGCAAAATTGCCTTCAAGGGTGAAAGGGCGATAGGTGAAACCTGAATAGACTTTACCGGATTGATCTCCATTGACATGGAAACTGTTGGGCAAGCAAAAACTGGTGGCGAAAATCCTCAGTGTTTCGGCGGCGCCTTCACCGTCCAGCATTCTGGCCTGTAGGTTGCCCATCCAGCTAAAAGAATAGCCCACCCAAGCTGAAGAGCCTGTTGTTTTTAGGTTTTCGACTGTATTGCGTATGATATTTTGGGCTTTTTCTCCATCTGACCAGTTGATCAGGCTGAGGGGGTGGATGGCCATTAAGTGGGAAAAGTGACGGTGGGATGCTTCCAGAGGCTCATCAGGTGCCAACATCATCCCTGTTTCATCGATGGCATAATCGGGCCATTCCGCCAAAATCTCTTCCCATCTTTGGGCTTCCTCTTCTTTTCCCAATTCCCTTGCCAGTTCGGCCGCTTTGGTATAGGCAAAGCGGATATTGGCCAGGTCAAAATTGCTGGTGTTTCCAAACCAAGCCTGTCTGCTGTTATTATGGATTTCCGGAGAGGCAGAGATAGGCAGCTTGCGCTGCCCATCTGCTGTTTTTTCCGCGATTTCATCCAGATAGATAGCGACTTCTGTGAACCATGGATAAGCCTCTTCCTCGAGGAATTTTCTATCCATGCTGTACCTCCAGTGAAGGTAAAAATGATGGGACAGCCATGCCGAAACGGTAGGGCCAAAGGCATACTGTATCCAGCCGCCCATGGGATCACCGGTCAGGGTGGTCACTCCGGGGACATTGACCCCTTCGGTTTCATAGTAATTTTGGGTATATGTTTTGAAGGTGGGATAATTTTCCCACAGCCAATTCAGATAACCTTTTCCCAGGTCCATATGGTTGGCGGTGTAACAGGGCCAATAACTCAATTGGGTGTTGAGATCGTGGTGGAAGTCTCCTTTCCAAGGTGGGAGTTTGCCATTATCAGCAGTCCAAACGGCCTGAAGAGAAATAGGAGGGGTGTTTTCGCGGGCCGCCGCTCCAAACTTATATTGTTCCAAGTACCATTGCTTTTGAAGTACGGAATCCGGAACCTGTAAGCTGGATTTGCTCCAATAGTGATTCCACCAATTTTGGTGGCTGGACAAGGCGGTTTGGTAACCAATATTGATTCCTTCTTTGGCAAGTTGCTGCGCCTCTTTTTCTTCCGCATTGGTGCTGATCGCCCAACAACCTTCAATGCCCTCACCGGTGTTATTCCATTGTACGCTTATTTGGTATTCAAAACCGTCCCAACCGGCTTGGGTATATACCATACCTGATTCCAGTTTTTTCACATTGCCCTGAGGATAGCCCAGTCTTCTTAGGTCTTGGCCAGTGACAGGGCTATCGGCCGCCGATTCCCCTTCCAGGTTATAGGCTGGAGTGATAAGGCTGGGAGAAAAATCCTTGGCGTCAATGCCTTCCAGCTTAAACCATCCCAGGCCCTGGTCGGCATGGACAAAGGTGCTGAGTTTTGCCCCCGATTCCCATTCGACCTTCCCCACGGCACTGGCGATGTCCAGGCTGCTTCTTTTTACTTTTCCAAACTGCTGGGTTTCAAATTCCAGTGCCCCTCCCGGGATTTTGGACGGGGCAGGAGCACGGTCATATGGGACATCAAAAAGGTCCTGTACCTGCTTATATTCATCTTTTTCCCATCGTTCTTTGACCCAGGAAAATTTCCATGTTTCTCCCTCAAGGTTTTCCATCTTCCGCAAATCCCATAAGCCCACGTGGTCTAAGGAAAGTCTTAGCTTGCCCTTGTTTTCCCAAACCAAGGCCCCAATTTGCCCATTTCCAAGCGGCAGGCCTTCATCCCAAGTTTGGGGCAGGTAATTGTAGTTTAAGTTGTAGGCCTGCAAGTCAGGAAGGGGATTGTTTTCTGTTTCCTTTATTGATGTGCAGGAAATAACAGGAATACAAAAAATAAGTAAAAGTAATGCTCTCATGTATTTGTGGGTATGTAATGAAAATATTTTTATTTTGTATTGTTGCAATATAATGTTTTTAAAGAAAAAGTACTTCGTCCTCCGTTTGAGTTCAATTGATTTTTGACTATCCGGAATTTTGCACGTAGTACAAAAGAAACAAAATCCTTAACTGAAATTCTCCTAAAGGCCTTTGGAGCATTCGGTTTTGGGACAGTTGATGGAGGCGTTAAGAAAATGAGTTAGCTTGCGAAGTGAACGAGCGAGATCCACTCATTTTTAGCCTACAGCAAATGGCACAAAATCAAATTGAGATAAACTGATCGTAATCGAAAACCAATTCACTCAATTTGAAGAAGGCTCCATGGCCTAGATTTTTGGTTCTTTTCATCAATGGAAAAGAACAGAAAACAACAAAAACCTAATAAGATTTGGTCACGTGCGACATCGCGGATATACATAATTGATTTTAATAAAACCCAAAACATGAAAATTAGTAGTAAGATAAAATTATTGACAGCAGCCGTAGCCTGTTTCATCCTTTCCGGAACCACTGCCCAAACCATCATTCAGCTGGAAGACTACGGTGTAAAGGCCAACTCCTACAAAAATGCGGTGGGAGGTATTCAGGCCGCTTTGAAAGAGGCTGAAAAGCATGAAAGCGCTGTTCTTAGATTTCCGGGAGGAAGGATTGACCTTTGGCCAGAAGGAGCTATCAAAAAGGAATATTATATTTCCAATACCACCGAATCGGATACCTTGAGCAAGGAGAAATCCATAGGGATCTTATTGGAAGGGATGCAGAATATAACCCTGGAAGGCAATGGTACTTTGGTGGTCAGCCATGGAAAAATGATCCATTTGGCACTTGATCAATGCAGGAATATAACAGTCAAAGATATTGCTTTTGACTATGAGCGACCTACCATGTCTGAATTTCAGGTGGTAAAGTTAGGGGATGACTTTGCCATTGTAAAGGTAAACCGTGACAGCAAGTACTTGGTGGAAAATGGCAAGGTCACTTGGTATGGGGAAGGTTGGAAAGCCCAACATCTTCATGTGATCAACTATGATCCTGTGAAGGAAACCATGATCAATGTTGGGGCGAAGTTTATGGAAGAAAGCAGGGCGGAAGATTTGGGGGACAATAGGATCATGTTCCGGGGATTTGACTTTAAAAATTCAGCTTTGAAAGAGGGGAATGTTTTGACGTTCAGGGATACCTACCGTGACTGTGTAGGTTTGTTCAATAACTTTTCCCAAGATTTGACTTTTGAAAATGTAAACCTACATTATTTGCATGGCCTTGGGATGGTGAGCCAGTTTTCCAAAGACATCCGTGTGGACGGCATCACCGCCCGGCCCCGGAAGTCGACAAAAAGGGTGATTGCCGGATTTGCTGATTTTCTCCATTTTTCGGGCTGTTACGGAGATATTAAGATTGAAAATAGTACATTTTCAGGTTCCCATGATGATCCGGTGAATATCCACGGTACCCACCTTAAAGTAATTGATCATGAGGAAAACAAGATCAAGGTCCGGTTTATGCACCATCAGACATGGAACCTGATGGCATTCGAGGCAGGTGACTCCATCGGTTTTGTGGACAATAATAACCTTTCGGTGTATGACCATGCGGTAGTAAGGGAGGTGTCCAAAATCAACCCTAAAGAATTGGAACTGATTTTGGACAGAAAGGTTCCTGAGAAGCTGGGGGAAAAGCATTGTGTAGAGAACATGACCAAAACACCTTCGGTCCTGATCCGAAACAACCGTTTTGAGCATACCAACACCCGTGGATTATTATTGACGACAAGGAGAAAAGCCATCATAGAAAACAATGTGTTTTTCCGCACGGGCATGCATGCCATTTTGATCGCCAATGACTGCAACTTCTGGTACGAGTCTGGGCCGGTAAGGGATGTGACCATCCGAAACAATCAGTTTATAGAATGTGGCTATAATTCCTATCCTGGAAGCTATGCCATTGCCATCAAGCCGGAAGTATTGGAGTTTGCCAAAGGACAATATGTGCACAGCAATATCCGGATTTTGGACAATGAATTTGTCTTGGCCAATGGGGCCTTACTTACCGCAAGGGCTACGAAAGGGCTGATATTTAGGGGCAATACCATCAAGAACGGAAAACCGGATATTGTCGCGCCGACAGACCAACCTTTTATATCCATAGAACACTGTACCGATGTGCAGCTCCAGTCCAATAATTTCAGCACCTACAAGGGGGAAAAACAACTTCAGCTTAAGGAAATGAGCGAAAAAGGAATCCGTTTGGGTAAGGATCAAGGCTTGGCATTGGAAGAGAAGTAAGGAATACTGGCAGCTCTTCCACTACCAGTATGCTTTAGGGTATCCTGCAATGCCTCCAATTCCTTTTCTGTTCATATCCGAGGAACCGGCTTGTTTTCGGGATGGCCTGTATCCGCTTTTATAGAAACATTTTCCCTTAGCTGGCCATAGTGTGCTTATTGGTATGGGCTTTGGAATATTCCGAAGGCGTCAAACCGGTGATGAGCTTAAACTGGCGGTTGAAATAGGAGACACTGTAATAGCCATTGTCATAAGCAACTTCCTTAACACTATTTCCTTCTATGACCAGTTGCTTACAAGCGTGGCCTATTCTGACTTCGTTTAAGAACTGGGAAAAGGTTTTTCTGGTATGTTGCTTAAAGTAGCGGCAAAAGGAATTGACGCTCAAGTTGGCCACCTCAGCGGCATCGGCCAGGGTAACATCATTGGCAAAGTTATCCATGATGTAGGAGATGACATCATTTACTTTTTTGGTATCATTGGAGCTGGTTCCCGGCTGTAATTTAATATTGCTTAAGGCAGTAAGTTCTTCACATTTGGATAGCTTGTTCAAGTGCTTGAACAAATAGATGATACGACTGAATTCATCTTTGGATGCTATTTTATGCGCCGCCCTTAGTAGCCGTTTTTTTGATTTTCCCTGAACCTCCAAGCCTCTTTTGCTGTAATACAGCAGTTTTTTGATGGCATGGAATTCGGGGAGATTCAATATTTTATCCCCCAAGGCTTCAGGCGAGAAAAGGATAGAGATATTTCTGGATCTCAATTCGGTTGAATCTTCATAATAAGGCTTATCACTCCTGAAAAAATGGGGGAGATGGGATCCTATGATAAAAATATCTCCTTCATTGAAGTTGCCTATGGCATCTCCAATGAAATAGGTTCCTTTACCTTCCAATATCACCATGATCTGTATTTCCTCATGATAATGGAGCTTGTCGTAAAAGTAAGGATAATCTTCTTTTAATATTCTGACGGCTTCATCTTCCGTTTTGGCGATTTTAAATAATAAGGGTTTCATACGATAGTTGTTAGGGGTGGATCACATTTAACTTGGTTAAGGTTGAATGTGAAGAAAGGGTTAATAAAATGTGGTTTGTACACTTTTAAGATAGAAAAGATTAGCCATTAATAACAGCAAACGGTTTACACGTGTTAATAGAGTATCAGAAATGATTAATTTCGTATCAGGGCTTGAACAAATTCCCTGATAGATTTAAGGTTTATAGCCCTGATATTATTAGACTAAGGACTTTTTCATGGTGGTTTTATTAGGTCAAGTAGGGCAAAGTGCCTATTATTATTTCGTTTCGTATGGATACATGATAATCCTGTGCTATCATTCGGTATTATGGTTAAAATTTTTCACTTCCCGATCCTCTACTTTTATCATGTTGATTAAATCTACCTGATTTGATGTCTGGTAATTGTTTGATTAGCAAATGTTTAACCATCTAACGAACCGTATGAAACGATTTACTACAAAAACAGCATTGTTAGGAGCAATATGTTTTATGGGGTATTTGACCGATTCCAATCAGCTATTGGCAAAGCCCTATTCCTTGTCTCCTACAGTCCCGAGTAATGTTTCTTTAACAAAAAGCTTAAGGGAGCACACCGTTACCGGCAAGATTATCAGTGGAGAAGATGGACTTCCTCTTCCGGGAGTGTCCATTATTATCAAAGGGAGCACGAAAGGAGTGACCACAGACATTGACGGGCATTTTTCTATCGAAATTCCAGAGGAGGGGGCTACCTTGGTCTTTAGCTTCATTGGCTTTGGGAGCCAAGAGGTGGCGGTCTATAGTTCTAAAGAGTTGTCCCTTACGCTGGAACCGGAGACCACTTCCATGACTGAAGTCGTTGTGGTGGGGTATGGCACCATGCGAAAAGGGGATGTGACCAGCTCCATTGGAGGGGTGAAAGAGGAAGACTTTGTGAAGGGCGCGGTCAGGGATGCTGCTCAGCTGATTCAGGGCAAAGTGGCCGGTTTGCGGGTAACCACCCCAAGTGGCGATCCTGGATCCAATACACAGATCAACCTTCGGGGGATCAATAGTATCAATGGTACTTCAGACCCTTTGGTGCTGATTGACGGGGTGCCCGGTAATCTAAATACAGTTCCACCAGAGGATATTGAATCCGTGGATGTACTAAAGGATGGATCAGCGGCGGCCATTTACGGTACCAGAGCCACAGGAGGGGTAATTCTGATTACTACCAAGAAAAACAGCGGGGGAAATAAAAATTCCATCAATTATAACAGCTATGTGAGCTTGCAGACCATTGCCCGCAAGCCGGAGCTGCTTACCGGAGATGATTACAGAAGACTCATCGATGAAGAAGGGATCGCGTACACTGATTATGGAGGGAATACCGATTGGGTGGATGAAATGACCCGAAACCCTATCAGCCACAACCATAACTTGAGTTTTTATGGTGGAGACAGAACCACCAATTTCACGGCATCGGTCAACTACCGTAACTGGCAGGGGATATTTTTAAGGTCCAATCAGGAGCGTTTCAATATCCGGGCGGACCTGAACCACAGTATGTACGATGACAAGTTAAGAGCCAATATTCAGGTGATCAACCGGGTGTTTACCCGTGATGAAGGAGGAGCCGACGGTTATGCTTACCGACAGGCCATCATCCGTAACCCGACCGACCGGGTGAGGACAGAGGACGGTTCCTGGCAGGAGAGAGATGGTTATTTTTATGAAAATCCCATTTCAAGAATATACGAGGCCAATTCCGAATCCAAATTCAAGGAGATGCGGGTAAATGGAAGCTTAAACTATAATCCGATTGATAATCTGGATGTGAAATTAATGGTTTCCAATGTTCAAAACAATAACCTTAGCGGTTATGCCACGACTTTTGACCATACCAATACCCGGCTGAACAATCAAAACGGAACGGCTTCCCGGTCGACAAGTGCCTATAATGAAAGCTTGTTGGAATTTACCACCAATTATAATAAAGTCCTTGGAAACCATTATTTTACCCTATTGGGGGGATACAGCTGGCAGGATGCTACTTATGAAGATTTCAGCGCTTCCAACTGGGGTTTTCCCACAGATCTGTACGGCTGGAACAATCTTGGTGCAGGAGGGGCTTTGCAAGCCGGACAAGCAGGTATGGGCAGCTCCAAAAACAAATGGCAGTTGGCTGGCTTCTTTGGCAGGGCTACCTATAGCTATAATGAAAAATACCTGTTCATGGCCAGTGTCCGCCGAGAAGGATCATCCCGTTTTGGGGAGAATAGCCAATGGGGTACATTCCCTGCGGTATCATTGGGCTGGAGAATCAGTAATGAGCCTTTCCTGAGTGGGATTAAAAATATCGGAGAGATCAAAATCCGGGCAGGTTTTGGTGTGACCGGAACCATTGCCAACTCACCTTATTTGTCCCAGATCAGTTACGACTTTACCCGTGGCCAGGGAGCATTTATCGGAGGAAGCTGGGTTCCAGGTTTTGTTCCGGCTAGGAACTTCAACCCTGACCTGAGATGGGAGAAAAAAGAAGAATTCAATTTTGGTATTGACTACAGCTTCTTCGGCGACAGGCTGAGCGGCTCCATAGATGTGTACAGAAGGGACATCAATGACTTATTGTACAATTTCCCTGTGCCGGTACCGCCCTATTTGATCGGTTCCATGACCATCAATGCAGGCGTGCTGCAAAATGACGGTGTTGAGATGCTGATCAATGTGGTTCCTGTTCAAAACAAAGATTTCACCTGGAATGCGGGCATTACCTATTCCACCAACAGGAACAAACTGGTATCCCTGTCCAACGACCAATTTGAGGCTACCAATGATTTCTTCAATGCCGGATATACCGGTGAACCGATTCAGGATTATACCCACCGTGTGGAAGTGGGGGGAGCGATCGGCAAATTTTATGTATGGAAATCAGTGGGCTTGACGGACACCGGGGAGTGGATGGTAGAAAATACGGAAGGTGAAGCCATTCCGATAAGCCAGGCCTCCCAGGAAGACCGACAATTCTATGGAAACGGCATTCCGCCCCATATCCTGGGATTCAACAATAGTTTCCGTTACAAGAACTTTGACATGCAGGCAAACTTCAGGGGCGCCTTTGGCCATGAAATCCTGAATTTTCAACGCATGTTTTACGAAAACCCTTACAACAAGGCCTATAATATGTTGAATACCGCTTACGATCCCGTTTACGGACAGCGACTCAACAGTGATTTGGCTTTGGTAAGCCATTATATTGAAAGCGGTGACTACTTAAAACTGGACAACCTGACGATAGGCTACAGCATTCCGAAATTAGGTTTCTTGAAAAATGCAAGGGTATATGCCTCTGGCCTCAATCTCTTTACCCTTACCAAATACAAGGGCATTGATCCGGAAGGGGTGAGTATCACGGGATTTGATCCGGGTAATGACCAACGCGATAAATACCCTACCACCCGCACCTATACATTGGGACTTAATGTAACATTCTAAAAGGAACAATCATGAAATTCAACTATAAATCAATCCAGTGGATGCTGACCGCTGGGATCTTGACCACGGGCTTATATTCCTGCTTAAACTTGGAGGAAGAGGTTTTCTCTGAGGTACTTGCCAGTAACTTTGAGCCAACCGAAAAGGATATTCCCGCTATTATTGCGCCTGTTTATGGCTCATTTAGAGGTTTGATGATGGGCTGGCAGGGGTATTTGGATACACAGGAAGAATCTGCTGATATCATCATCACCCCGGCTAGACCAAACGGCTGGTACGATGGTGGCACCTATTTACGGATGCATCAGCATAACTGGACCTCACTGCAATGGCAGCCTACCAATATCTGGCAAAGTGCCTACCGTAGCATCACCACTGCCAATAGGGTCATGTCCCAAATTGAGGACGGGGAGATTCCCATGACCGAAGGAAAGGACGAGGTAATTGCCGAGCTAAGGGCAGCACGGGCCTTTGCCTATTACCTGCTTTTGGACAATCATGGTAATGTCCCCATTGTGACTGATTTCAAGGATGTATCCCTGCCTGAGCAAAAGAGCAGGATGGAAGTCTATTCCTTTGTTATCAGCGAACTGGAAGCAGCGATGCCCTTGCTCAGTGAAGATGCAAGTGCCACTTATGGACAGCTGAACAAATGGGGGGTACAAACCTTATTGGCTAAAATTTACCTTAACGCTGAAGTATATACCGGTACTCCTGAATGGGAAAAGTGTATTGCTGCCTGCGATGAGGTGATAGCAGGAGGGAAATACGAATTGGATGATAACTATTCGGAAATCTTTAATTGGGAAAACCATACTTCCCCGGAGATCATTTTTGCAGTCCCTTATGATGAGATCTATGGTACTGGAAATTTGGTTCATATGAAAACCCTGGACCCCTTGAGCCGATTTGTTTACAATATGCAGGCAGGGCCATGGGGAGGAAACTGTGCGGTGCCTCAGTTTATAGATACCTATGATGAAGGAGACGGCAGGTTAAAGGACACATGGATTATGGGACCACAATACCATGCCAATACAGGAGAGGTGGTGATCGATTACCAAAAAGAAGTGCCCAGCATGGCCGGTACAGCCTCCAATGAGGGCTTTAGAATTGGTAAATATGCCATCAAAGAAGGTGCTACCGGTTCTTTGGATAACGATTACCCCATGTTCCGATATGCGGATGTCCTGTTGATGAAAGCAGAGGCATTGTTGCGAACAGGCCATGCGGATGAAGCGGCTTCATTGGTGACAGAAGTAAGGGAAAGGGCTTTTAAGGACACTGATCCTGCCAAAGCCCAAGTAACAGGGGCTGAGCTGATGCAGGGAAGCAGTTATAATTATGGTATCCAGCAGGAAGATGGTTCCATTGACGGAACAGGGGGCGCTGATGTCCAATTTGGCAGATTACTCGATGAGTTGGGATGGGAGTTTGCTGCGGAAGCACATAGAAGACAGGACTTGATCCGTTTTGGTGTTTTTCAGACCAAAAGCTGGTTCAATCACAGTCCTCATCCTCAAGCTGAGAGCAGAACGATTTTCCCTATACCCAATAGTGAAATCAATAAAAATCCTAATTTGACACAGAATCCAGGGTATTCGAATTAATGGAAGGATAATATGTTTATCATAACTGCATATCCATTAAGTTGCACTTGTTGAGATTCAATACTGTTTGTCCTTTATTGATTTTTCCTACTTTTTCCATTGATGAAAAAGTAGGAAAAAAATCTAGGCCATGGAGCCTTCTTCAAATTGAGCAAATCATGTTTCCGACTTCAATACTATTGACTCCATTTGATTTTGTGCCAGCTGCTGGAAGCTGAAAATGAGCGGATCTCGCTGTTCCACGACGCGAGCTAGCTCATTTTCTTAACGCTCCATCAACTGTCCCAAAACCGAATGCTCCAAAGGCCTAATAATGGGTTACAGTTAATCATTTCGTTTATAGTAAGTGCAAAATCCCGGATAGTTAGATTACTTTAGTATTACCCGGTCAAGAGCTTTCTTGGCCGGGAAAGTTTTTTTAAACCAAAACGTATAACTTTATGAGGTTTAATTACCTACTGATTGCTTTATGGGGAATGTTCACCAGTGTGGATGGTTTCTCTCAAGGAACATTTGCTGATTACCAAAGAGCTGAAACGGTCAAAAACGCCTTCGGAAAAGTCTACTTTTCACCAGATCATTTTGAATGGATCGAGGGTACGGATGATTTTTGGTACCCGATGAAGACCAGCAAAGGCCAGGAATACATTCGGGTTTCCGCCAAGGAAAAAATCAAAAAGCCCCTGTTTGATCAAGCGCTGTTGGCGTCAAAGTTGTCAGAAGCCATAAACGATAGCATCGCTGCCTTCCAGCTTCCGATCAGCCGCATCAAAATAGAAAAGGAAGGAACTCAAATGAGCTTCCAGGCCAAGGCATTTTCCTGGACTTTTGACCTCAAGGATGCCAGCCTGGTCAAAAATGAAAAAGTCAAAGAAGGCCGGGGATACTGGGGAACCAGATGGGACGACCGCAAGGGCGATCCCGTCCAATCCCCCGATGAAAGCAAAGAAGCTTATATCGCAGAACATAATGTTTGGATAAAGGATTTAAAAACAGAAGAAGAATTCCAATTGAGCTTTGATGGGGCAGCCGGAGAGTATTATTCTTCCCAGTTGCGGTGGTCTCCCGATGGAGAGAAGCTGGCAGCCTATAAGGTCAGGCCCGCGGAGGTCAGGCAACTTACGTTGATCGCCTCTTCTCCACAGGGGCAGCTGCAGCCTAAAATCGAAACACGGGATTACGTAAAGCCTGGGGATGCACTTCCGGTAAAGACCCCCGTGCTCTTTCAGGTGGACACCAAAAAGGCAATAACCATTAGCAGCAGGCTAATCCCCCATCAGTTCGGACTTTCTTCATTGGAGTGGAGGGAAGACAGTAGGGCTTTTACCTTCGAATACAATCAAAGAGGGCATCAAGTTTATCGTGTGATCTCTGTGGATGGACAGACAGGAGAGGCCAAAGCCCTGATTGAGGAGTCCAGTGAAACGTTTATCGATTACAGTGGAAAAAAATACAGAAAGGATCTGGCAGACGGGAAGGAAATCCTTTGGTCATCTGAGAGGGATGGATGGAGACATCTGTACCTTTATGATGGTGTCAGCGGAAAGGTAAAGAACCAGGTTACAAAAGGCGATTGGGTAGTTAGGGATGTCTTGCAGGTGGATGAGGAGCAAAGGAAGGTTTATTTTTTGGCCAGCGGTCTGGACCCGAAGGAAGACCCTTACCATTTGCACTTATGCAGTGTGGGGCTGGATGGGAAAGGTTTTAAGCAGATTACCCAAGAGAAGGCCAATCACAGTGTTACCTTCTCTGATGGCTTGAGCTACTTTGTCGATGTTTACTCTCGGCAAGATCAGGCCCCGGTTTCGGTATTGAAGGAGGTGGCGACGGGAAAAGTCCTGATGGAACTAGAAAAAGCAGACATCAGCGCTATTCAAGAAGCAGGTTGGGAAGCTCCCGAAATTTTTTCGGCCAAAGGAAGGGATGGTAAAACGGATATTTGGGGACTCATCATCAAACCGACCAATTTCGATCCCTCCAAAAGCTATCCTGTCCTTGAATATATTTATGCCGGGCCTCACAGCTCTTTTGTGCCCAAGTCGTTTGCGCCCAATTACAGGGGGCTCAATGAAATTGCGGAGCTTGGTTTCATAGTAGTTCAGATAGATGGAATGGGAACCTCCAATCGTTCCAAGGCTTTTCATGATGTGTGCTGGAAAAATCTAAAAGACGCCGGTTTCCCGGACAGGATACGTTGGATGCAGGCGGCTGCCAAATCCAGACCTTATATGGACCTTGACAGGGTGGGCATATTCGGGACTTCTGCCGGGGGGCAAAGTTCCACCGGGGCATTGTTGTTTCATCCTGAATTTTACAAGGCGGCGGTGTCTTCCTGTGGCTGCCATGATAACCGCATGGACAAGATTTGGTGGAATGAGCAATGGATGGGCTACCCTATCGGAAAACATTATGAAGAATGTTCCAATGTGGCAAATGCCCAGCACCTGGAGGGGAAATTGATGTTGATCGTGGGGGAAGTGGATGATAATGTGGATCCGTCCTCGACCTACCAATTGGTGGATCAGTTGATCAAGCATAACAAGGATTTTGACTTTCTGATGGTGCCGGGAATGGGACACAGTGCAGGGGGAAGCTATGGAGAGCACAAAAGGAGGGATTTCTTTGTGAAGCATTTGTTGGGCGTGGAACCACCGGAATGGAGTGAGTTTGAAGAAAGTAAATAGTTTTACTGTGTGTCTGCAATGTTGCACGTATCCAAATTCAATTCTGATTTTCTTCTATAAATCTTTCCTACTTTTTCCATTGATGAAAAAGTAGGCAAACCTCGCCTGCGGGAGGCAGGAAATCTAGGCCATGGAGCATCCCGTACAGTGGTCGGGACAGGTCCTTCAAATTGAGCAGATTTTGTTTTCGACTACAGTACTTTTGACTCAATTTGATTTTGTGCCAGCTGCTTGAGGCTAAAAATGAGCGGATCTCGCTGTTCCACGACGCGAGCTAGCTCATTTTCTTAACGCCTCCATCAACTGTCCCAAAACCGAATGCTCCAAAAGCCTTATGAAGGATTTCAGTTAAGTATTTCGGGTTTAATTCTAAGTGCAAAATATCGGATAGTTAGAATAGCTTTTTATAGGCCATTTAAACTCCACCGTTAAACAGCCTTCGGTCCCAGTCCGGCCAAATGCTTTAAATTAAGAGGAATATTTGTCACGGATGAATGAGGATAAACACGGATGTGGTTGTTTTTCTCCTTCTCATCTGTGTTTAGCTTAAGAACATTACAGTCCACCTGGACGGAAAGTAGAATCCACTCCAATCCCTTCTGATTGAAGGGCGACATTCTTCAAGCATGCTATTATCTAAACGGAATTGAACCCGAGTTAAAAAAGCCTATCGGTCTGGACTCCCAGTTACCGATAGGCTTTTTTAAGTGCAGAGCTAAAGAAACAGAGGGGATTATTTCTGCCACTTTTCTAATTGCCCGATAGCCTCCGCGCTGAGGGCATAATCATACATTTGGAATTTGGCGATCAGGCCCGAAAAGTGCTCACCAATATCCGAGGCTCCAATGATGATTTTGGCATCTTCAGTAGCGGATGATAAGGTCATGTTTTGGGAATTGTCAAGGACCCCGTCCACATAGATTTTTTCGACCACTCCGTCAAAGGTTAAAACAATTTGATGCCACTGATTGGCAGCAGGGACATTTTTGTAAGGCATATCGAAATGACCATCTAAATGGGGGGCAGCGCCATAAGGACCGCTATTATAAGCCAGGGCGTTATAGGAATTGGCCAGGCCAAAGGTGAATCTGTTGCACCATGAGGCCAATATTTCTCCCTCTTTGGCTATTTCTGGGTTTTTCACCCAAGCCGCCACTGTAAAGGACCCGTTCCAAGCCAAATTTTCCGGCACGGCTTGGTCCAGTACCAATGCGCCTTTTTGGAAGTGGAATACCTTTTTGCCGGTTTCTTTATCGGAAGTGAGGGAGACTTCTCCCTGTTTTGTAAAATGCCCTGAAAGTGTTCCTTTGTTGGGGATGGCAGCCAATGATTGGCCATTTAGCCCTTCTGCTTCAATGTCAATTATTTTCTCTCTCTTACTGATCCTTGCAGGTTCTTGATTGGAAGCCTTGTTTTTCAAATTGAGCGGGAGCTCAAATTGTTCGCTATAGACCTTGATGTTCCATACGGCAGCAAGCAAACCTGCTTTCTCAGTACCCAAAACGGTTAGCTTGAGAAAGCGTGCCTGCACCTCCTTATCATCGATCATGGGACTTCCCGGTGTTTTGTTCTGTGATTTATCGGCAAATACCTTCCAGTTTTTACCGTCCTGAGAATACTCCAAAAGGTATTGGTAGTAGTAGCTGGCAAATTCAAATTGGGTCATGACCCGTTTGATATCTTTGACCTCTTCCAGATCAAGGGTCAGACTTTGGGGAAAGGAATTGTCCCCTGCTTTCCACATGGTGGCATTGTTTTCGTCGGTGGCATGGTTAGCTTTATAGCTGTAATCGTGCTGTAGGGAGGTTAAATGATAAACAGAAGTAGCATTGGCGCTTGCTTGTAGCGCAATGTTTTCGGGGACCGTGGAGGAAACTATTGCCGGGATCCCATTGTCTGAAGGAACCACCGTTTTGATGGTGGAGTCATTTTCAAAGACCATCTTATCCATGCAGACCTGTCTTGCCAATCCCCCTCTGGTCATGGGGTAGTCGTGCTTGTGGTAAACGATGTAATATTGATCATCTTCCTGCAGTACCGAGTGATGTCCCGGCCCATGGACGGTCTGGTCTTCATTGGTGCTTAGAATGGGGTTGTTTTCACCCGGGGTGAAGGGGCCATAAGGACTGTCTCCATAAGAGTAAAGTACCTTATAGGTTTCATCATGACATGATTCCCCTGAATACATTAAGATGTACTTATCCCCCTTTTTCATCATATAGGCTGCCTCGAAAGGGTTGGGTGTTTGTTCCAAGGGGATGTTTTCAGGAGCCTTGATGTCCTTCATGGTCTTTGGATCAAGTTCACCTACCGCATACCCACCATTATAATGTACCCATGTCCCCCAATAGGCATAGATTTTTCCATCGGTATCGGTAAAAAACTGGGCATCCAAAGAGGGGAAGCCCTGTCTGGGATAGTGGTGGGCAATGACGGGGGTGTCATCTTCATTTAACTTTGTCCAAGGGCCAACGGGTGTATCGGAAACATACCCGTAAATATTACAGCCTGCCTGACAGTTGCCAAAGTATAAATAGTATTTTCCGTCTTTTCCCTCTACAATGTCCGGAGCCCAGTAATTTCTTAGATTAACCGATGACAATGAAGGAATCTCCATGGTGTAATTGTACCAATTTTGGAGGTCATTGCTGTACCAGACCGTTGGTGCTCCAGAAGCCAGCATTTCGTTGTCCGTAGTAGCATAGATATAGTAAATGTCACCGAATTTCTTAATGGTCGGATCGGCATAATAGCCTGGCAAAATGGGATTCTCCAGCATATTGGAAGAACCGGAGGATTCTTTCTGAGAAGCGCTCATTTCTTGTCCCTTTTGGTTACAGGAAGCCATCCATAAGCTCAGGAAGAAAAATAGGAAAAATTGGTTTGCTGTTTTCATTTTATGATTGGGCTATTCACTGAAAATATAGTCTGTCAACAGGTAAGGCCGAACCGACGTGTTTAACAAGATATTACAACGGATCCCCCAAGAGAGGCCTTGGAGCATCCGGTTTTGAACAATTGCGGAAGGTGTTAAGAAAATGAGTTAGCTTGCGATGTGGACGAGCAAGATCCACTCATTTTTAACCTGAAGCAATAGTTCAAAATCAAATTGGAAAATAGCGATATCATCGATAACGGACATGACCAATTTGAAGGATGCTCCACAGCCCTAGATTTTTGGTTCTTTTCATCAATGGAAATGCGCAGCATTCATGAAGACCTTTAAGAACAAAACAATACCTGAATAAAGGAACAGAAATGTTTGGGGATATAATAAAGTTTTGAAGTGTTAGAAAAAGAGAAACACTTTAACCCGGATTATGCATTAGGAATCGTAATGAGGCATGAAAATGCAAGAAAATCAGGCTGTTTGGAGACTGAGACATAGCACCGCTATGGTGAACCTGTCTAGCCGCCAGGTAGAGTCGAAAACAGT
>NZ_BAAHAP010000051.1:0-42626 GCF_054777495.1 Echinicola sediminis
ATAAGTTTGATAAGAAGGCCCAAGCACAGGAACTGTTGGAAAGAGCTTTTGCGCTGGACAAAAGCCCCCGATTGCTAATGGAACTGGACCAATTGTACAAGAAAATAAACATGGCTCCAACCGGGGCTATGATCCGGCAGACATCATCACTTCATTCTGGCTGAGCATCTCCGCATAGGGAAAAAGTTAAGCTAAGATCCTTTACATCCCTATCTTCAAATTCATTCTTCAGTGCTTTGATCCGTGCTTCTTTTAGCTGTACATAGCTTTCCCTCTCCTCTATGGTTGTACATAATGCCTGCAATAAACTATCCGGTTCTTTAGCTAATCCCTCCTGGACCATGCATACCAAACAAAAACTAAAAAAGAAAAGGGCCTTTTTAATCATGTTGAAAATCCGAAAAAACCACAATTTAGACAAATTGATTTGTGGAAATTAAAGGAGTTGGATCATTTCATCCGTCAAAGTATATTCCAAGAAGATGTATTATCCTCTTGATCTTATTAACGCTCTTGCCTCCCCCTAAAATTGGTTCGAGAAAGAACGATGACGAGCCACAAACCTAAAAAAATAAAATGCGAATATATAAAAAAAGCACCGAGGGAATCCCCGGTGCCTACTTAACTTCATGGCCATTTTACTTTTGCCAAGGCCCCTTTATCGCCAGGGTCAACCCTTGATTTTGGATATTGACAAAATAAGTGGAACCATCCGGAGAAAAAACTCCTCCTGCAAATTCACTTTCGAAACCGATGTTTTCGGCTAGTTTATAGTATTCACCTCTTGGGCTTATCCCAACAATAAAAGGATGGGGATGGTCTTCACACAATACCAGATCCCCCCAAGGTGCTATGGCGACATTATCACACCTTTTAAGAATCTCTTCGTTGTTTGGCTCCGCAAAGAGTTCCAGTTCACCGCCTCCATTTCCCTCGTCTTCCAAGCCTTCCTTAGGACCGGGAATGTACCTGAATACCTGTCCGGCCATAATCTCGCCACCATTGGTACAGGCAAAATACAATTCCTTATCTCCAAACCAGATGCCTTCTCCCCTGGCAAAGCAGGCCGCACCTTTATTGAAGCCCTGATACCTCAGGTCGTCTTCCGGCGAATCTATATTTTCCAAATCAAGCCATTCCACCTTTATCCTCTGCTGGATTGGAAACTTTTCCCCCTGCTGCTCGGCCCAATTTCTGGTATCACAACTCTCCTTTCCCTTGATGGCCAAGGCCTGCAGCTTCCCGCCACGGGATAATTTTCCGGGTACCTTGGGAACAAAACGGTAAAATAGCCCGTCACCTCTGTCTTCCGTCAAGTACACGATGCTGGTTTTAGGATCCACAGCTACTGCTTCATGATTGAAGCGTCCCAATGCTTTGAGCGGAAGGGCTTGCTGAAGCCCTATGTTGGACGTGGCATCTACTTCAAAAACATAACCGTGATCCTCTTCCATCCGACCATTATACCCGCCTTGGTTAACGGTAGATTCCTCACAGGTCAGCCAAGAGCCCCAGGGAGTGACTCCCCCTGCACAGTTGCGGAGAGTACCCGCCAGACTCATAAATTGGCTTTCCACTTTTTCGCTTACTGGATCATAGATCAAGGTGGTCGTTCCGCCCAATCCAGGAAGGATGCCATTCCCTTTTTCATAGAGGTAATCACCGTTGATTTTGCTCAACAGTTCATTATTGTTTCCAAAACCACCTTCTGTTAGATCATCCGGACTGTTTTCATGGTTTCGGACGATGATCACCTTGCCATTTGGTCCTTGAAAAGTCCCCATTCCATCCGGTCTTCCCGGTGTCAAAAGTCCATCATCCATCAGCTCTCCCTTTTGCGAAATAATTTTGTAAGAAAAGCCTTTTGGCAACCTTAAAATATTATCTGGATCATCCATAAGCGGCCCATATCCAGTGATCAGTTTACTCTCGGTTCTTTTGGCCATGGACGGTAAGTGTAGAAATTGACTTAACCCCATAAATCCAATGGTAGCGATTCCGGATTTCAGGAAAAACTCCCGCCGTGTAGTATTCTTTGTAGAACTCATGTTTTACTTGCTCTTTATTTTAATGATTCATGATAAAAATTAATAGGAGCGCCCTTCGCTGTCCGGGACCTTGAAAATCAAGCATACATTATAGAACAAACAGCGTTGATGACTATAATTCCTCCCATTAAGAAGCATTCACGTACTTTTCCTCAATGGCTATTACCCAAATATAAGTTAACCGTTTAATTAACCGAATATTGACAGATTAATAATTTATTATTTTTCATTAACACCAAAGAGCTATTCAATCTTTATACTCAATCCTTGAATGGTCTGCCAACCTTCCTTATCCGTCACACGGATCATAAAGTGGTAATCGCCCGGGTCTACAGCTGCAGGAATTTCGATCACCGCTGTGCCTTCATATTCTTTAAGGCCTGCTGGAATGGAATAGGTTTGAATAAACAACATAGGATCGGTTGGGGACTTGACCGGCTCCAGTCCACAATCATTGACCTCGGTGCTGTGGGTATGATGGTCAAAATTATGATGGATATCAATACTGAAGCCCCCTAGCTCCACATTGTCCCTGAAGAGTGCTTTAAACGCTACCGTGCTTCCTCTCTCCAGCACACTGCATTGCAGTGGAAAAGAGCTTTCAGTTACAATCACCTCAGGATATTCCAAATCGATATTCGGCTTATCGTCTTCACTACAGGCGTTAAAGAGCAGGGTCGTCAATAAAACAGACAGAAGAGACTTGATGTTGAGTTTCATTATCTTATTAATAGTTTAAAATTGATAGTTGAGGGAAAGACTGATGTTTCGTCCTGCTTCGGGCAAATTGATCAGCCTGTAAAAACTGGTATGGTTGTAATAGCGGGTATTGAACAGGTTCTGCACCTGTATATCGGCCTGGATCTGCTGACGAAAGATAGCGATCGAAGCTCCTGCACGAAAGTTTACCAACCGATAAGCCGCGGTCATTTTCTCTGGAGGAACGATTTGGCTTTGCTTGGCAGTCAAACGGTAGTCTACCGCAAAATAGGGACTGCTAAAAACCCCAATACCTGCAGGCTTATAAGTGGCATTGAGTATAGCTGATGGAGGAGGAGAAAAAGGCAAGGTATATCCTCTTTTTGCTCCCGATTTTTGCTCACTGTACACGTACTCCCCTATAAACTCAAAACCCAATGCTTGGATCAGCTGATACACCACGTTCACTTCGGCCCCATAACGTAAAACTTCGGACTGGGTATAGTTGAACACCTGGTTTCCAGCCCCATAAAGAATGTCCAGTTCTGAGGTAGGATTAAGGTAAATGTAGTTGGAAAAATAATTGACAAAAGGACTAAGGGATACCAGCCATTTTTCTTTCTTTAAGTAGGCTCCCAAATCAAGCTGCAGTGATTGCTCAGGGTCAAGGTCCGCATTGCCTCTTTCGTAGCGAAAGTAATGGTAATTCACGCCATTTGCCGCAAGTTCTTTGGCAATGGGCATTCGAAAACTCGTCCCCAGGTTACCTTTAAGACTCCAATCTCCCGGAAGGTAATTAAAACCTACCGACCACACCAAGCTGTTAAACTCCCGCTTAAAATCTTCTGCTCGGAACAGGTAATCCTTCTCCTCTGCTTGAGAAGCCTCTTTCACACTAGGAAACCAATCCTGATATTTCTCTGCAGCTATCCGACTATGGTCGTACCGCAAAGCTGCGGTAACTTGCCATAGGGAATTGATTTTATATTTTTCTATCCCGTACAGTCCAAAACTATATTGCTTAAAGGCAGGAATCAAAAAGCCCCAACCACCAATATCATTGTGCTGATATTCGGCACTTGCCCCAAACAATAGCTCATGATTTCTCAAGAAAAGTTCATCTTTCAGATTGAAGGAAAAAACTTCCTTGTCAAAGGCCCGCTCCATTGTCGATGGATAGGGAATTTCAGCGGGATAAATTGCTGGCATATAACCATGATTGACGTATTGGCTCCACTCCTTTCGGTCATTTCTTTGATAGCCCAAATCCAGTTGGATAAAATGCCTTCCGCCTGCAGAGCTGGACCTATTGATCAGTTTGGTATGCCTCACCTCCTGGAAGGGCAACAAAATGTCACGGCTGGATTTATCATGAAGCTCCGTATCCACCCGCCTGGGTTCCAATCCGTGGGCATTGGCAAAAAAACCGGACTTAGTTTGGACACTGCTGACCATAAGGGTATTGCGAAAATGTTCACCCAGATAACCAATCCTTCCCGAAAAGTCCAGCTCCTTGCCTGCGGTGTTTCGCACATGTCCCTTGTACAGCGCCACTCCATAATCATAGACGAAAACAGAATCTGCAGGTACGCTAAAATCACCATAATCGGCCAGGGTGAACCGGCCATCCGCAAACCACTTCCCTTTTCTAACAAATAGATTGGCAGAACCTCCAAACCAAGCATTGTTTGACCGGGCTCCAACTTCAATGTATCCGCCGATTCCCTCCTCGGAAGGGGCCAGCTTTTCCCCGATATCTATTACACCGGCGATGGCATCGGATCCATACTTAAAGGAGGCAGGGCCCTTGATAATTATGACCCGGTCAGCGGCATATTGATCCACTTCCAAGCCATGGTCAGCGCCCCACTGCTGGCCTTCATGCTTGATCCCGTTCTCCACCACCATTACTTGGTTAAAGCCCAAGCCACGGATCAGGGGCTTGGAAGCACCAGAACCTATCCCTATTAAATTTATCCCAGGCACGCGTTCCAGCGATTTCATCAGACTCCCGCCCCGATTTTCCCGAATGAAATCCTGCTTCACCAGTTCTATGCTGTTGGACGCTTCCCTTCTGATCATCTCTGCCTGATCAATCACCACCACCTCTTCCAATTCATGAAATTTGGGAAAAGTATCCAATTTAGTGGACACAGCAGTATCCAAACCCAACCGCTCAGACCCTTCTTGGGTACTTGGATAAGTAGCTTTCGAAAGGATTGGTTCTGGGAAATAGCTCAAAGAAAATAAACTGGAAACAAGGAGTAAAAGATGGATCATGAGAAGTTAAATGCAATTATATTGCAAATATACAAATACATTCAAGTGAAACAATGTTGCATATAAGATAAATAATATTAACATTTGCAATACTGCTGCATAAAAATAGAAATAATGGGAAACACCATCGCAAAGTCCAAAATCCTTCAAATTATCAAAGCGTCAGATCATCCCATAACTTATGGTGAAATCAAAAAGCAAATGAAGGATTCCTGCAGCAGGGTCACCATTTATCGAATATTGTTGCGCTTGGAAAAAGAAAAGCTTATCCTAAGGTTTCCGGATGCCAACGGTGACTTCCGCTATGCGAATAATAATGAGCATACCAATCCCTGTTCTGAGCATAGTCACTTTCACTGTATAAAATGTGACACCGTTTCGTGTTTAGCACCGGAAGAACTTAACGCTTCGATCCCCCCAGCTTATAAAACTGAATCGATCACCATTGTAGCTTCGGGAATTTGCCCCAACTGCTGCTCTCAGAAACCTAAATAGAGGATTATTAATAACAATTGGACGAATAACCTGGGCCTATCTCAACCCATCTGCTGAGTACTTTTTCAATTTGTAATTCGTAATGTATTCCCCCCTGCTCCAGCTCAATGGTAGTCTTTATTTAAAATTATTCCCACCGTCATTAAAATAATCTTCCTTCAACGGTTTGCATTTGCAACAATATTGCATAATATTTGTGCAACAAAATTGCAAAGAGGCATTGTTTAGCTGAAAAAGAACAGGTCATTAACTGCCTTATCCTCTTTGCCTCACTTTAAACTGTTGCAAAAAAATGGGCAAATACCAGTACAACAACTTGAATCACAAATAAATCTATTTTCTAAAATGAAAAAACTAAACAAACTAAGACACGCATTTTTACTTTCCCTATTGGCATGGGTACTGTTTTCCTGCCAGGATGATGAAGACCAGACCTTTGACGCTCCGGTAATTTCTTCTTTTGAGTTTGGCGAAGGCGGCTCTCATGCTACTGATGGCACAGCCTATCGCGGTGATGACCTCCATATGGAGGCGGAAATCCTTGCGGAGGCAAACATTGCCTCCATCAAAGTAACTATCCACGGACATGACCTGGAAGTAGGTGAAGACGAAACGGAGTGGGATTATTCCGAAACTTTCACTGATGAAAAGTATCTGGTCAAAAACCCCACTTTTCATGAACATATTGATATCCCGGCCACTGCTCCGGAAGGTGAGTACCATGTGGTATTGGAAGTGACCGATGCTGTTGGAAACACCACAGAGGTAGAGGGACACCTGCAAATAATGTCACCTGTAACCGTCAGTGATTTTGACATGGACGAGACGGTGGTTCGTGGAACGGATATCCATGTAGAATTCATGATTAATGCCATGCATGGAATTCACAAAATAACGGTTGACATCCATTCTCATGGACTTACACCAGGAGCTGGTGAAGTAGCGTGGGATTTTGAAAAAGAATTTGAAGAAGGCTACCATGGGCTTACCGAAGCAACGTTCCATGAGCATATAGATGTTCCGGCCACCGCCCCAGTGGGTGAGTACCATGTCACTTTCATTGTCGAAGATGAGGAAGGGAACATAGTAGAATATGAATCGCACATTGATGTGACAGCCAATTGATACTGATACAGCAATTAAAAAAACGGAGCTGAATGAATTTTAGCTCCGTTTTTTTTTTTGCTCCATATGACTTGTTGCGGGAAATCATTCCTTTAGAAGTACCGAGGGACAATTCTTATGCTCCAAGAGCTCCAAATACTTTGTCATTCGGGACTCAAAACTGAAAGCCTGGCCCGCTTATTTATAAACAGTGGCATTTTCCAGAATATAGTTACACTGGTATACATCTGTTGCATTGAGTTTGAGCTTCCCCTTAAAAGTCATTACCTCATCCATTACAAAGCTAGGATGGTTTTTGGGGACTTTAAGTTCTATAATGGATTCCGGTCCAGCTCCGCCACAAAAAAAGCAGGATGAAAAGGGATTGGCAGAAAGAATATAAATATCCTCCTCCGCGTCTATTTCCAGTAAAAATCCTTGAATCACTACTTCCTTACCGTTCAGTTTCAGTACAGCAGGGCCGAAACTGGGAAAGTAATAGTAGGCATCTACCTCTTTGCTGTACCTGTCGGTAAACTTTACATCCTTTAAAGTATCCCAGGTAATCCTAGTTTGGGAATTAGCCGTAAAGGCGGAAATGCAAAGTAAAATAATCAAACTAAATTTAAGCATCTGACAAACTTTTTGAAATATCTATTCTGTAAACTGCAATGGCCGGGATAAGGGCTGAAAGAAAACCTATTGCCATGGTCACCATTAGCAAATAACCCTCTCCCAAAATCGGTCCGGCCAGGGAAAAATCATAATGGTACCCGGACCTTAGCAATACGGACATCAGGACCAAGCCTATCCTACTGAATATCAAACCCAAAACAAACCCTGAAACAGCGATGGACAGCCCTTCCAGAAATATCATTCCGAGCAACTGGAACTTGGATGCCCCATAGGTCCTTAAAAGGGCCATCTCGTAAGTTCTTTCTCTCAAGCCCAAGTACAAGCTGATAAAAACGCTAATTCCTGAAACTACCATGACAATAAATGCCACCATATTTAGCGTGGTGGTGGCTATCCCCATTAGACTGAAGAGTTTCCTCAACTCGTAATTGGGCAGTGCCGCCTGCATAGGGGTATTTTCATTGACCATACGCGGGAGCTGGACCAGTCCCAAGGGATTTTTAAACTTGACCAACAAGGCGGTGATCTCCCTGTCTTCCTCATCCGGATGCTGCCCTTCCCCTTCCTCGTGATCATGATCATGGCTATGGTCATGGGCCGGTTCATCCCCTTCGGCATGGGAATCACTTGCTACCCTATGATCATGCAGGTCCTCCCCACGCTCTTCTGAGTGGACCTCTTCATGTCCTCCTCCATCATGATCGTGGCGCTCATGGATGTCCCATACACTTTGTAATCCTGTCAATATCAACTGGTCGACTACAGTACCGGAATGTTCATATATGCCCGTCACCAAATAAGCCTGATCTTCATGCAGGTGACCGCCTTCCGATAGGCCATGGGAACCGTAAAATGTATCCCCAACCGTTAATCCAGTCTTCCCTGCCACTGAAGCCCCAATAGTAACTTCCATTGATTTTTCCCAACTTTTTCCTTGGGCCACCTTCATAGAATAGTTTTCGGGATACCTTTCGTCGGTTCCCACGATACGAAAGCCCCCATAGGAATCTCCATAGGAAAGGGGAATGCCATATTCGACCAACCTGTTTTTCAAAAGTGCCTCGGCCTCTGCAAGCTTGATGTTCCCAGTCGGAACATCCACTTGGAATACTGCGGATAAAATCAACTGAAGCGGGCTTCCTTTAGCCCCCACCACCATATCAATACCACGGATATTGGAATTCATCTGTGCCTTGAGGTGCTGGTCAATATGCAGCATAAGGGAAATCAAGCCCACGCCAAGGGATAAGAGCAAAAGGCTCAAGCCTGTAGAAAGTGGCTTGGCACTCACATTTTTAATACTCAGTCGGAAAATATTCATGGGATTCAATTGGAGGCAACTACTTCATTTTTGGGAGATAAGGTCACTGAGGCTGTAAACTCGGACTTCAATCGCTGGTCATGGGTAATGATGATCAAACTGGATCTTGATTTTTTTGTCTGGCTTTTTAGCAGCTCGATGACCCTATGGCAGTTTTTATCATCCAATGCAGCGGTCGGTTCATCTGCAAGGATTAACTTGGGCCGGTTCACAACTGCCAAAGCAATGGCTGCCCGCTGTTGTTCTCCTTGGGATAATTGCTTAGGAGAGCTTTTCAGCTTGCCCAATAATCCAAGCTCATCCAGCACCTTTTTGATCCGGTAAGGGTCGTGGGGCTTTTGGGCCAAATGCTGGATCATCTCCAGGTTTTCCTCCAAGCTGAGGGATTGGATAAAATGGGGTCGTTGAAACACTATGCCAATATTGGCACCCCTAAATAGGTCCAGTTGCCTACCTGTCAGCGTTGAAATATCCGTTCCTCCAATCTCAACCGTACCGGTTTTGGGCTTCAAGAGGCCGGCGATCAGATGCAGAAGCGTGGTTTTGCCTATACCGGACTCTCCGAGGATCAGCAAATCCGAACCTTCTGTAACCGATAAGTCGGGAAATTCAAATTGGTTTTTCTCATTGTATTCAAATGAAACAGCGCGAGTCGTGATCATGTCATTAAAATTGGTCGACGCAAATCTAGGGAGCGAAACCTTTATTTGCAATATTGTTGCATTTAAAGAATTCAACGATTAATATTGCAACATAATTGCACAAACAAATTCTTTTATGAAAAATTCCTTTTTGGGCAACCACCTGGACTTTATCGGATTTTCTGCTTCTGTGGTCTGTGCCATCCATTGTGTGGCAATACCTGCATTGATCACTGTCCTGCCATTTATCGGCTTGGGTTTCTTATTGAATCACTGGATTGAATACACTGTCATGCTGCTGAGCCTCCTTCTTGCAGTCTTTGCCCTGTCCCATGGTTTTAGGAACCACCATCATAATTGGCTTCCCTTACTATTCGTCATTATTGGCTTTGGGACCATCCTGATAGGGATCTTCTTTGGCCATGGTGCCATAGAACATAGCATTCTTCCCACGGGTCCGATTCAGTTAGTTAACCAAAATAAGCATGCGCTGCCCATGGAGCATTTCATTACTCCGGTGGGTGCTTTGGTAGTAAGCGCAGGCCATTATATGAATTGGCACTGTATCCAAAAATCAAAAAACGGTCACACTGCCGTGGAAAATTAAAAACCATCAACCTATGTCAAGCAAAATTCCTGTAACTGTACTCAGCGGCTTTTTGGGGGCGGGTAAAACGACCTTGCTCAACCATATCCTCCAAAATCGGGAAGGCTATAAAGTGGCCGTTATCGTCAACGACATGAGCGAAGTAAATGTGGATGCGAAGCTGGTCAAGAATGAAATAAAGCTGAGCAGGACAGAAGAAAAGCTTATTGAAATGTCCAATGGCTGTATCTGCTGCACCTTAAGAGAAGACCTCATCGAGGAAGTACAAAAGCTTGCCCGTCAAAGGAATTTTGACTACCTGCTCATAGAAAGCACTGGAATTTCGGAGCCCATTCCTGTTGCCCAGACCTTTTCCTTTGAAACTGGAGATAGTCTGCTGGACTTATGTCATATCAGTAGGTTGGATACCATGGTGACCGTGGTGGATGCTTTCAATTTCTTCAGTGACTTCGGTTCGGCCGAGACCATTCTCGACCGTCAAATGACCGATGATCCAGAAGATGCCAGGTCGATCGTCAATCTCCTTACCGATCAGGTAGAATTTGCCAATGTCATCATCCTTAACAAAACCGACCTCGTTTCTGAAGACCAACTTAAGCTACTGGAAGGGCTATTGATCAAACTGAATCCGGAGGCTAACATCATCCGCACAACTTATGGACAGGTAAGCATCAAAGAAGTTGTAGACACCGGCTTATTCGATTACAATAAAGCGGAGCAAGCGGCCGGATGGCTCAAGGAGCTGAACAAAGAGCATGTTCCAGAAACGGAAGAATATGGCATCAGTAGTTTTGTATTCAGGGAGCATAGACCCTTCCACCCGGGGAGGTTCTGGAACTATATCAGCAATTCCTGGCCCAGCAATGTTGTAAGAAGCAAAGGGCTTTTTTGGTTGGCCTCCAGGCCCCAACATGCCCTGCTATGGAGTCAGGCAGGTGGCTCATTGAAGGCGGAGACCTTCGGTACCTGGTGGGCTGCCTACTCTGAAAAAGAACGCCTGCGCAATCCCAGCTACTTGGACAACCGTGATCTGATTGCCGAAAAATGGGATGGCCAATACGGTGACCGCATGAACGAGCTGGTAATCATAGGCCAGGATTTGGACGAGGAAGCCATTACCAATGAACTTAAGGCATGCCTGGTGAGGGAAAGTGACCAAGGAAACTTCTCTCTTAACAACGCCTTAAAGGACGAATGGCCCCTGTAGAAATCAGCCAACTATTCTACCCAATGTAGGGGATCAGGTATCCCCTACATAAATTTAAATTTCACCCCATATGTCACTGCCAACACCTCCCACTAAAATCAACGTTTACCTATTGACCGGTTTTTTGGGAGCAGGAAAAACCACTGTTTTGAACGGTCTTTTAGCCGCCAAAAAAGATGAGGAAAACATCATCATTGAAAACGAATTTGGTAAAGTGTCCATTGACTCCCACTTGGTTGAAACGCGGTATTGTTCCCTCTTTGAAATGAACAATGGCTGTATCTGCTGCACCTTGGACAATGAACTGGTGGAAGTATTGGCCGCTATCCTCAATGCGGATGTCCAACCGGACAATCTGTTCATTGAGGCTTCGGGAGTGGCTGACCCCGGCGGAATAGTAGCCCTTTTCAGGCAAGAGGAAGTGGCTAACTTCTTCCAACTCCAACAGGTAATTTGTGTAGTGGACGCTACGGTGGTGGAAGATTGGATTGAAGAAATTCCTGAGGTCAGCCGCCAGCTCGCCGCAGCGGATTTGATGGTGCTGAACAAAAAATCCCTGGTTTCCCCCTCCTACCTGCCCAGTCTGGTCCAACTGGTACAAGGGATCAATTCCCTTGCCGAAGTAATCGTCAGCGACCATGGACAAATTCCCCATGATATTTTCTCTCAACAGAAAAATCCCTGGGACCCTGCCAAGACCATACCCGAAACAGCAAACAAGTCCCCCCATCCCTTGAAGAGCATGTTGTTTGAAGTGGAAGAACTTATTGACCGTGAAATGCTCCTCAATCAACTTACCCTGACCTTCTTCCTGAGTTATCATCAACTTTACCGAATGAAAGGACTCGTTTGGCTAAAAGACAGCCCCGTTCCACATTTAGTCCAGACACATGGCCGACAAGTTCATTTAGCGCCTTTGGAGGGAGAAATAAAACGCCCCTATCCCAAATCCCAATTGGTCTTTATTGGCAAGGGGCTCGAGCGAAAATCATTGGAGAGAATGATCAACAAGACAGTGGCTTCAAAACAAGCCCCATAACTCCAAAGAAATTTAAATGAGCAAATCTTCCCCATCACTTGCCCGCTTGGGGAGAAGTATGCCCAGAAGTCCCGTACCATTCCTGCAAAACTTGGGTGCCTTCTGTTTTTCATGAATCATTATTTTAGGGAATTCGTTACTTTTATTTTATTAACCAGAATTCATTCACCGTGACCCGAGAGCATTTACTACTAAAGTCTCATATTGAAGAAATATCCCAACTTTCCGATGAAGAATGGGAATTTATTGCCCCCCACTTCCACTTGAGAAGACTTAAAAAGCACCACTTCTTGGTGCAACAGGGACAAAAAGTGGACAACGAATTCTGGATTGTCAAAGGGCTGGTAAAGTCCTACGCCATTGACGATAAAGGGAAAGAGCATATCCTTCAGTTTGGAATGGAAAATTATTGGGTCAGCGATTACTTCGCCTATCAGTTCCAGAAGGAAGCAACGATAAATGTAGATTGCCTGGAAGACTCCACCTTTTTCTCCCTTGCCTTCCTTGATCGGGAAAAGATCTGTGCCGAAGTTCCTGCAATGGCCAATTTTTTCAGGACCAAATCGAACCTTGGATACATTAATTTACAGCAACGAATCCTTTCTCTGCTCACCCAATCTGCTGAAGAAAGATACAGTGAAATCCTAAAAAAACTTCCCCACCTCATACAGCGTGTCCCCAAGCGGCTGCTTGCCTCTTTTCTTGGGGTGAGCAGAGAGACATTAAGCAGGCTTTAGTTCCCAAAAGGAGGTGATATACATCACTTTTTTGGGGTGAGTTGGCGCACCCGATTCTTGTGACCTAGCTCCTCGTACAGGTCTGACAATTCATGGAATTTTGTACCAGAAACAAAATAGAAAACCATGAAAAAATTAACCATTCTTATCGCCTTACTTTTTACCGGTGGAATTCTTCTGGCCCAACAATCCAAAGAGGTGAAAATCCTGATGGTGCTGTCAAGCCACGAAACCTTGGGAAACACGGGAAAAACCACGGGCTTCTATTTAAGTGAAGCCACGCACGCCTACGAGGTGTTTGAAGCAGCGGGTTACCAAATTGATATGGTAAGCCCCAAAGGAGGAAAAGCTCCGGTAGATGGGTTTGATTTAGAGGATGCGGTGAATAAAAAGTACTGGGAAGACGAAACTTTCCAGCACAAGATCAACCGTACCCTTTCCCCTGCACAGGTGGCCCCCGAAGCGTATGATGTGATATATTATGCCGGCGGTCACGGCACGATGTGGGATTTCCCAGAAAACGAGGCCTTAGCTGAAATAGCGGCTCAAATTTACGAGCAAAACGGTATTGTCGCAGCCGTTTGTCATGGCCCTTCAGCCTTGGTAAACATCAAGCTTTCCGATGGGTCCTACTTGGTAGAGGGTAAAGATATAAGTGCCTTTTCCAACCAAGAAGAGAGGGCCGTAGAATTGGAGGAAGTCGTGCCCTTTTCATTGGAGGACAGACTTTTGGAAAGGGGGGCAACCATCGTAAAAGGTGCCAACTGGTCAGAAAAAGTAAGTGTTGATGGCCGTTTGGTAACCGGCCAAAACCCTGCCTCTGCGCATAAGGTAGCCACTGAAATTGTCTCATTACTTAAGACCAAGTAAGGATGAGTACAACGGCAACTGTGGCCGCAGGACCGGCCAAAAAGAAAAGCATGCCGGCTGCACTTTGGGCATTAACCATTAGTGCATTTGGTATAGGAACCACTGAATTCGTGATTGTGGGCTTATTGCCTACCGTGGCCCAGGACCTCGCCATTTCCATTTCATCAGCGGGGCTACTTGTGAGCTTGTATGCTGTAGGGGTAGCCATAGGTGCTCCCATTCTCACTGCCTTGACCGGCAAACTTCCCCGAAAACAGCTGCTGTTGGGAGTAATGTTGGTATTTATACTGGGCAATGTCTTGGCCGCCATGGCACCGGGCTTTGGCGTATTGGTAATGGCCAGGGTGCTCACCGGTTTTGCCCATGGGGTATATTTCTCTATCGGTGCTACCATTGCGGCCAGCTTGGTACCTTCCGATAGGAGGGCTTCAGCCATCGCCATGATGTTTTCAGGGCTTACACTGGCCATTGTCACGGGAGTTCCATTGGGCACCTTCATAGGCCAAAATTTCGGATGGAGGGCGACCTTTATAGGCGTATCCATCTTAGGTCTGGTCGGAGCCGCTGCAAGTGCCCTGCTGGTTCCCTCCAATATTAAGGGAGGTAAAAAGCTCCGGATGGTGGATCAACTGAAAGTCATCAAAAGCCCATCTGTGCTTTTGGTACTGGCCATTACGGCCTTAGGTTATGGTGGGACCTTTGTCACGTTCACCTACTTGGCGCCATTGCTTGAAGAGGTCACCGGTTTTTCTGCTGACATGACCAGCTTACTGCTTTTGGTCTATGGGATTGCCATTGCACTGGGCAATATTATTGGAGGAAAGGTGTCCAACAAAAAGCCGGGCAAAGCGCTTATGAGTATGTTCCTCTTGCAGGCCTTGGTCCTCTTGGTATTGTATTTTACAGTCCCCTTTAAAGTGGCAGCGGTCATTACCCTCTTCTTCATGGGCATATTGGCCTTTTCCAATGTTCCAGCTCTTCAGCTTTATATCGTTCAAATGGCGGAAAAATATGCCCCTGGAACAGAGGACGTGGCCTCTGCGCTGAATATTGCGGCATTTAATGTCGGGATAGCCATTGGTTCCGTCATGGGGGGATATATCGTAGAGTCCAGTTTGGGTGTAGGAGCCACTCCATGGATCGGGGCCATCTTAGTCTTTATAGGTTTTATGCTGACAATGGTCAGCCACAGAAAGGAGGCTTAATATGGATACCATTTGCAAGTTACATCATCCGGGGAGAATGAGTATAGGACTCGAAATGCCCTTAGACAACGACTGGTCGATCCAAGGAGAGAAAAAGCGAAAAGAAGAAGGAAGACCCTTTGGTGTTCCCGATATGAACCGCCATTTAGTCCGTGCAAAAATGGCTGACCAACTGGGTTTTAACACACTATGGCTAAGGGAAGTACCCTTGTATGACCCCTCTTTTGGAGATGGTGCGCAGCTTTTTGATACGCTGAGTTACCTTGGCTATCTAGCAGGAATTACAGACAATATTCTGCTGGGCACTGCTGCCATGGTCATGCCCCTGCACCACCCGCTTCAATTGGCAAAGGCCACGGCAACAATAGAGCAACTCTCCGGTAGCAGGTTTATTCTAGGACTTGGTCTGGGCGACAGGCCGGTGGAGTTTGCTGTGTTTGGTACCGACCCCGAAGGGAGAAGTGAACGCTTCCGTGCCCATTATGATGTCCTACAAGAAGCTTGGAAGGAAGAGCATCACCTTCAGCAATACTATCAAAACCTCAACGGGAATTATCAGGTGTATCCAAAACCAAGGCAAAAGCTGCCGGTAGTCCTGGCGGGAAGGGCACAACAGTCCATGGATTGGATTGCCCAAAACATGGACGGATGGTTTAACTACCCACGGCCGGTAGAGCAGGCGCAACAAATGGTACTGAACTGGCGTGAGGCACTGTACGACAGTGAGCAGCCCGAAAAGCCCTACATCACTGCTTTCCATTTGAATTTGCTAAAAGACAAAGACGCTGCATTTTCCGCAGGACGTTTTGGCGGTTCGATCGGCATCCACCGGCTAACCGACTTAATGATGGATTATCAAAAAGCCGGCGTTTCCCATATGGCCATTCACCTCCGCAGGTCCGAACTGCCCATAGAAGAAGCCTTGGAACAGCTTGGACAAAAAGTATTGCCCCATTTTAAAAACCAAATGGCAGACTGCCTGCCCAAATAAACAATAAGCACAATGATAAAAATGAGAAAATTAGGAAATACCTCGATTGACGTTTCACCCATTGCCTTTGGAGCCTTTGCCATCGGAGGCACCATGTGGGCAGGAAATGAAGAAAAGGATTCCATAAATGCCATTCATGCAGCCCTGGACAACGGCATATCTACCTTGGATACTGCGCCATTTTATGGTTTGGGAAGAAGTGAAGAATTGATCGGAAAGGCTCTTGCAGGAAAGAAAAGGGAGAACATTCAGATTTTGAACAAATTTGGCCTTGTTTGGGATGGAAGTAACCATGGGAAAGGTGACTACTTCTTCGATACAGAAGACCGGGGAAAGAATTATGCTATCTATAAATATGCCTCAAAAGAAAATGTAGTAAAAGAAGTGGAAGAAAGCCTGAGGCGATTGAAGACCGATTTTATCGATTTGTTACAATTGCACTGGCCAGATTCCAGCACTCCCATAAGTGAAACCATGGAAGCCATGGAGCGCCTTTTGGAACAAGGTAAAATCAGGGCGGCAGGGGTCTGCAACTTCAATGTTGACCAATTGAAAGAAGCACAACAAACCCTAAACCTTAGCTCCAACCAAATACCCTACAGCATGCTGCAACGTGGTATTGAAGCTGACTTGCTGCCTTATGCCCAAACTGAAGCACTAAGCTTGATTGCTTACAGCCCCATGGAGCGTGGTTTGCTTACCGGAAAGTACTTTAAGGAAGGTAAGCTGGAAGATAGCGACCATAGAAATGGCTATTTCAAGCAGTTTGATTTGGAAGCCATCAAAAAGGTGCTGGACGAATTACAGCCCATTGCTGAACAGTACCAAGCTACCCTAGCTCAGTTGGTACTCAACTGGACGATGAACCAGCCAGGTATGACAGTGACCTTGGCCGGGGCAAGAAATGAATCCCAGGTCATCTCCAATGCAGCAGCGATGAACTTAGATGTTGCCGAAGCAGATAGGGCTCTGATCAATAAGCATTTGGCCTCCCTTAAATAAAACCTAGTTTCCTAAACAGTAAAACCGATGTTATTCGATAGTTATCATTTAAAAGAGATCAGTTTAAAAAACAGAATAGTAATGCCCCCCATGACCCGCTCAAGAGCGGGAAAAGGAGAAGTCCCTACTGAACTGATGGCAGAATACTATTCTCAAAGGGCTTCTGCCGGGCTGATTATTTCTGAAGGAACCCCCATCAGCAGGCAAGGCCGGGGATACGCCTGGACCCCGGGCATTTACACTCCGGAACAGATCGAAGGCTGGAAGGCAGTAACGGATGCTGTCCATAAGGCCGACGGAAAAATATTTGCCCAACTTTGGCACGTAGGTAGGATTTCCCATACCACTCTCCAGGAAGACGGCCAGGCACCTGTATCCCCTTCTGCCCTCCTAGCGGAAGGCGTTAAGGTTTTTCTGGCCAAAGAGGGAAAAGAAGCCTTTACCGGGGAAGGAGAAATGGTACAGCATTCCATGCCAAGAGAATTGACCGTTCCCGAAATAAAAAACATCATCCACGATTATGTACAAGCAGCAAAAAATGCAATGGCAGGGGGATTTGATGGAGTAGAGTTACATGGAGCCAACGGCTATCTCATTGAACAGTTTATTGATTCCCAGACCAACCTCCGGGAAGACGAATACGGAGGGACTTTAGAAAAGAGATTAAGGTTTCTAAAGGAAGTGGTGACGGGCGTTGCCGATGCCATCGGCCCGGAGAAGGTTGGCGTCAGACAGGCTCCGTTGACTACTTTGATGGGCGCCATAGACGATAATCCCCAGGAAACCTACATTGCGGCTGCAGAAATGCTTAATGATCTGGAGATAGCCTATATCCATATTGCCGAAGCCGATTGGGACAATGCCCCGTTAATGCCCATGGCCTTCAGAAAAGCCTACCGGGAGGCCTTTAAGGGAACCCTCATCTATTCAGGAAACTATAACCGTGAAAAAGCCGAAGAAGCACTGGAGAATAACTGGGCAGACCTTATCGGTTTTGGCCGTCCGTTTATCGCCAATCCAGACCTCCCTTTCCGTTTAAAGCACGGCTTGCTATTGAACCAAGTCAGGAAAGAGAAATTCTTTGGGGGAGGCCATGAAGGCTACACGGACTACCCAATATTTCAAAACAACTAAGAACTGTAAGGATGGAAACCTTACAAAGAATGTAAAACATCCCTCCTTATGCCTTAAAGACAGGTGAAACCAAAGGCATTCTTCCTGTTATTTCCAGGAAGATTTTAATGGAGATAAAAAGGGAAGACGTACGGAACGTCTTCCCTTTTTCATTGCACAGATGTGCTGTTTTAATCCAGATTACCGATTGGTAGATTGGCCTTACAGTTTCCTGATGAAGACGACCCCATAGGAATCATTGCCCAAATCCCCGCGAACTTCTGCTTTCACGGTAAATCCGGCTCCGGTTTCGTATTCGTTGATATTGATCTTATAGGAATTATTGGAAGAAGAGGAGCCTGTTTGGCCATCGTGAATATCTTCCACCAGCTTGTTGCCATTTTTCAAGACCTGTACTCCGGCAATTTCCAGTTTATATTTTCCATCGGTATAAAGAAAGGTTATCTCATAGGTACCGTTTCCATCGATCTTACCGCTGCCATCCATTTCCAGGTAGGAATAATCTCCTCCTTTAATAGCTGCCGGTTTCCATTCTCCCAACAACTGTCCATACGCTTTGAACTGATCGTATTTTTCAGGAAAATACAGGGGCAGGGAAAACTGATGCTTGTTCACCACCGTAATGGCCATAAAATCCGACAGCCTATCCACTTCCACCGGTCCTTCGTACACCTTTGAGCGCACGTGTGGAAGGATTCCGTCCGTGGTGTACCTGATTTCTGCGCCTTCTACCACATTCTTCAGCTCGACCAAGGTCTTACCGTTATTTTCTTCCTTGCTAACAAGCTGTGGCAATGGGACCCTGTACCCTATGCCGGCCTCGTCCAGTCTGTTATAATGTGTCTCCATCCTATTTTCAAAATCACTCCACTCCTTCTGCTGAGGATCTGTCCAACATACTTCAGCCAAAGCTGCCAACCGGGGAAAAGTCAGGTAATCAAAATATTTCTCGGAGCGGTTTTCATTGATCGGTGCGATTTCCTGTAAAATAGTCCCATGGATAAACTGATCGGACCATAAAGTGGCATGGGCACCCAATACCTGCGAACGGAATTCATTATCAAGTCCCTCTACCATTGGGTTCATTCCATATACTTTTTCCAGGCTGATGGGAGGCAACCAGGTGGCAGCTTTCACTTCTCCTGGGAGGCTGCTTTCAGCCACATCAAAATAGGCATGGCCGGTCAGTGCCATTACCACATCATGACCATTGGCGGTTCCCTTAATGGCTTTTTCCTTGTCGTGCCACACCATTCCTACCGCCTTATCCTCTATACCTTCTTCGATAATTTCATCCCAGCCCACAATGGTCTTTCCGTGGGACTTGAGCATCTTTTGAACGCGGTTGGTAAAATAGACCTGAAGTGATTTTTCATCCTCAAGACCCAAATCTGCTTTTCTTTTCTGACAATGAGGGCACTTTTCCCAACGGTCGTAGTTGGCCTCATCACCGCCTATGTGCACATATTGAGAAGGGAATAACTCCGCCACCTCTTGAAATACATCTTCTAAAAAATTGAAGGTGCTTTCTTTCCCCACACAGTAAAGCTCCCTGCTGATGGAATGTTGCACCTGAACTTTCTGAGGTTCCTCAGTACAGGAAAGGAAGGGATAAGCGGCTATGGCTGATAAGGTATGGGCAGGAACTTCGACCTCAGGAATTACTTCTATATTACGTAAGGACGCATAAGCGACGATTTCCTTGATTTCTTCCTGGGTATAATATCCTCCTGTCCTTTTATGCCCTTCCCCTCTGAAACCACCTATTTCGGTCAATTTTGGATATTTTTTGATTTCCAATCTCCAACCCGAATCATCGATCAGGTGAAGGTGAAGTACATTCATTTTATACATGGCCATCATGTCCAGGAGATGAAGCACATAGTCTTTTTCATAAAAATACCGGCTCACATCCAGCATTACCCCTCTCCAGGGATATTCCGGGCTATCTTCAACCTCTGCCCCTTCGATCCTCCATTCCACATCCTTTTGCCTTCTGGAATTATAAATATCGGCCGGTAGCATTTGCCGCAATGTTTGTATCCCATTGAAAAGCCCCGCTTTACCGTTTCCGATAATTCGCACCTGATCCTCATTCACCGATAGCTTATAGCCTTCTTTGGATTTGCCATCGGGCTGGATCCCTAAAAAAATCACCTTGGAAGATTTACCTTTTTTGGAAGTGGCAATTTCCAGGTCCCAACCTGTCGCGGGAGACAAGGTTTCCGCTAAATATTCAGCGAGATCCTTGGTGTCTCCCTCATAAATGATTTTAACATCTTCTCTGAGAAGGAAATCCCTGCCGTTGGGCTGATAATGCTGTGGCTTGGGAATGATCTCGGAAGCATTGGAAAAACCATAACCAAACAAAAAAACAAACAGGAAATAAATTGAAAATTTGAGCTTATTATTAGTATTCATAACAATTTGATATTTAATTCTTAAAAATACATAATTATTTGAAAGTTTTAAATACCATTAACATAATTCTATATGCCTATCACGGTAAACATACGCAATTAAAGTACTGTTAAGTCCCCTATCTCCATTCTATCGAAACACCTACTGCCTATCAGATTGAACAGCATACGACAGTTCAGCACCATTATGTTAGATAAAGATTTGTTCATTTTTTATTAACACTTTTCAAGGATCACAATAGTAAACTTTATTTAATATTTGTAAACATTATTGACGCGTCTATCACTTAACTATCAAAAACTATTTATTATTTAATGAAACCATTTTACACCAAGTCTCTTTGGCTGATAGCAGGTTTATTGGCATTGAGTAACTCCCTTTTTGCACAACATGCGGTAAAAGGGCAAGTCATTGATTCGGAGCAAAAACAGCCCATGCCCGGAGTGAGTGTGCTTATCAAAAACAAAAGCATCGGCACCATCACGAACCTAGATGGTAACTTTAACCTACGGTCAACGGCAAAAGACACCTTGGTCTTTTCCTTTGTCGGCTTTGAAACGATCGAAATCCCTGTCAATCAACAACACACCGTCAATGTAACATTACGCCCCTCCTCATTGGGGCTGGATGAGGTGGTGGTGACCGCATTGGGCATTGAAAAAGATCGGTCAAAAGTAGGCTATGCTGTCCAGGAAGTAAAGGGAGAAACCCTTCAAAAGGCCGTTACCCCCAACGTAGTGGAATCACTTTCCGGCAAGGTAGCGGGCCTAATTGTGACCAGCAACGGTTCGGATTTCTTTTCTGATCCACAGCTATACCTAAGAGGCAGCAAACCTTTGGTCGTAGTGGACGGGGTTCCTCAACCTAGCAATGATTTTTGGAATATCAGCGCGGATGATATCGAAAACATCACTGTTTTAAAAGCAGCCTCTGCATCTGCCCTATATGGCTCTCTAGGAGCTAACGGCGCTATACAAATCACCTTAAAATCAGGAAAAAGCCTGGCGAAAGGCACCACGGTTTCCTTTAACAGTTCCACGACCTTCCAAACAGGATTCTTAAGGATTCCTCATGCGCAGACAGCATATGGGCCTGGCAATACCGGCAGGTATGAATTTGGCACCGGAGCAGCCGGAGGTGGCGGAACCAACGATTATGATTATTCTATCTGGGGACCAAAATTTGACGGAAGATTGATCAAACAGTTTGATTCCCCGATCGATCCCGAAACAGGGGAAAGAATCCCTACCCCCTGGATTTCCAGAGGAGAGGACAACCTTAAAAACTTTATGGAAACGGGCATTGTGAGCTCAAACAACCTTTCCATCCAAACCAATACCGACCAAGGGAGCTTTGTTATTTCCAATACTTATAAATATTCCAAAGCCTCCACCCCCGGACAAAAGCTTGACATCAATACCACCCGCCTAAGGGGCAATCTGATATTATCGGATAAAATCAATTTGGACGGCTCCCTTCAATATAATTACCAATATTCAAATAACCGTATCCGTGGAAGCTATGGCCCAAGCTCCCCCATTTACCTGATGTCCATTTGGGGAGGTGCCCATTATGATATCAGGGATATGGAAGATTACTGGGTACCCGGAAAAGAAGGCATTCAACAGTATTTTGTAGAAAACTGGAGGTATAACAACCCCTATGCCCTTGCCCACGCCTGGAAGAAACCGTGGACCAAACATGATGTCCTGACTTATTTGAAGTTAAATTATAAAATCAGCAATAAAGTAAGTGCTTACGTAAGGTCTACCCTGAACACCTTTTCCCTTACGGACAATGAGGAGATATCGATGGACATCTACAATTATGATATTCCTGACAGAGGGGGCCGTTTTAGGTACAATGCCACAAGGTACTTTGAAAACAATACCGATTTCCTGATTACCTACAAGGATTATTTTGCCAATAAAATAGGGTTGGATGCTACTTTGGGCGGTAATCAAAGGTATTACCGCAATGAAACTGAAAGTGCCTCTACTACCCAGCTGATCGTACCTGAGGTATTCAAACTCAGCAACTCAGTGGACAGGGTTACCCCCACCAGCAGTAAACAATACAAAGGGGTCTACAGTGCCTATGCTTCCTTGGACTTATCTTATGAAGAAATGTTCTATCTTGGCTTTACAGGTCGTCTGGACAAGTCCTCTACCCTGCCCAAGCTGAATGATACCTTTTTCTATCCTTCTGTCACATTCAGCACCGTGCTAAACGAGGTGTTTAGTATGCCTAAACAAATAGATTACCTAAAGTTACGGTCAGCTTATGCAAGGGTAGGTGGAGACATGGCTATCTACACGGCTGCCAACTCCTACTCTACTGGTGGTAGATGGAGAAACGAGCCCACAGCGAGTTACCCCGGCACCATAGAAAACCCCAACCTCTCTCCTTCATTTACCAATTCCCTGGAGTATGGTTTTGAATCCAAATTGTTCAACAACAAAATCGGGATAGACTTCTCCCTGTTCAGGAACGAGTACGGTCCACAAATATTTACCCAGCCCTTTTCTACCGCTTCAGGCTGGGACGGTATCCGTGAAAACGGAAGGAAAACAGAAAGAAAAGGCATGGATTTCTCGGTTAACTTCACACCCATCCAAAATACCAACTTCAGCTGGAACGCCCTCATCAACTATGGCAAATACACCGACTACCTGACTTCTCTGCCTCCTTTACCCGATGGAACTCCTCAAACCAACGAGGGAAGAACCAACCTAGGGGACAGACTGTATGACTATTGGTACTCCTCATGGGAAAAAACACCTGATGGACAGCTGATCATCTTACCTAGTGGCCTACCTAAAAAAACGGACTTTGCTGTCAACCAAGGAAGTACCCAACCCAATTACACCTTGAGTTTGCAAAATTCACTGCAGTACAAAGATTTCAGCCTTAGCTTCTTGATTGACGGGCGCTTCGGCGGGGTGACCTATGACCGTTACGAACGCGATCTCTGGAGGTCAGGCTCCCATCCGGCTTCCATCCATCCGGAAAGGGAGTTGTCCAACATTGCCTATGTAAATGGAACAGATGCCAAAACCATGCTTATCCCAGGGGTAAAAGTAATAGGGGGAGAAGCGACGTATGATCCGGAAGGAAATATCATTGCTGACACCAGAGAATATGCGCCAAATGATTATATGGTGGATTATCAATCTTGGGCAATAAACTATAAGGCAGCTTGGCAAAGTGTAATCATCGACAAGACCTTTGTCAAACTGAGGGAAGTCGTGATTTCCTACAACCTTCCTTCCTCTGTTGTGCAAAACACCTTCTTTAACCATGCATCCATCTCCCTTGTTGGGCGTAACCTGCTGTATTGGACCAAGGATGATACCTATGGAGACTTGGATTCTTATACCGTAAGCAGAGGAGATACCAATCTTCAAATGCCTGCCCAAAGAACATACGGTTTCAATTTCAATCTTCAGTTTTAACAAAAAAGTACCATGAAATTACTACATAAAATATTCCTGTTTGCACTGATTTTAGTGAACTCCGGCTGTTTGGATTTTGGGGAGTTGAGGGAAAATCCCAATGACCCGCTAACGGTTCCTCCCAGCTTGTTGTTTACCAGCTTAACTCCCGGTCCTGAATCTTCCTTTGCGGGGGATGCCTATTCCTTCGCCCAGTACCACATCTGGATCGCCACAGACAATGCCACTGCCCCCAGCTATCAATTTGGAAGAGCGTCTTTCTCCTATGCGGACATCCGCAATATCGACAAGATGAGCGAAGAAGCAGAAAGAGCCAATGCCCCCGTTTACGGTATCTTGGGAAAATTCCTGAGGGCCTACTATTATGTGGAAATGACCCGAAGAATGGGAGATATTCCCTTAAGTGAATCCATGAAGGGAGCAGAAAACCCTACCCCCGCTTATGATGCCCAAAAGCAGGTGTACATCCAAGCACTGGATTGGTTAGATGAGGCCAATCTGGAACTGGGCGAATATATTCAGGAAAACCCCGGACTGGTCATCGACGGAGACATCTACTTCAACGGCAATCTGAAAAGTTGGCAAAAAATAATCAATGCCTACACGGTAAGAGTATTGACTACCTTAAGCAAAAGATCAGACGATGCGGACCTGGATGTTCCCGGGCGAATGAACCGTCTTTACTCACAACCCACTAAATATCCTTTAATGAGCGGCATTGCGGATAATGCACAGCTGGAATATAGGAATGAGGATGGTTTCCGCCAGACTTACAATCCCGACCAGGCCGTTTATAGGGCGGCCATAGTGTATGTGGACACCTATATTGACATGCTTAAATCTTATGAGGATCCTCGACTGATGGTGGTGGCTGATCCCACGCAGGACGCTTTAGACGCGAACCCCGGCAATGAGCTGGCTGTAAGGGCTGATTTCAACAGTTATGCCGGAGCAGAATTCTCCGCTAACGGAACGGTAAACTCCTCTAAAAAACTGGACGGCGACTTTTCGTTTCCAAACGAAGAAAAATACTGGAACTATAGCGGCCAACCAGCCATTTGGATCGGTTATGCTGAGCAAGAGTTGAACTTGGCAGAGGCCGCCAACAGAGGTTGGATTACGGGAAGTGCTGCCGATCATTACCGTCAGGGAATCGTGGCGTCCATGGAGTTTTACGGCATTGATGAAACAGAAGCAAGCGAATATGTGAATGATAAGGCTCCGTATATCCCCGGAGAGGAAGGCCTCCAACGGATCCATGAACAAATGTATATTGCTTATGCTGAAAATTCAGGTTGGGAGTCTTTCTTTATGACCCGCAGAACTGGCGTTCCCACCTATAAATTCAGCAGCGAAAATAATGTGGAACAGATTCCTGTTAGATGGATGTACCCTTCCTCAGAAAATGACAGGAACCAAGAGAATTACCGCAATGCTTTGATAAGCCAATTTGGTACTGAAAATGACAGCCGCGACGAAATCATGTGGTTAATTAAATAAACTAAGATCACCACCAAGGAAAACTTCTGGAGCCACTGTTCCAAGAAGTTTTCCTTAGGTTTCTAAGGAATTACATGGCGCTATGAATTAAAATAGGTATGTCCTCAAAGACAGCAGTAGCCCTAAATTAGCAAACCATCTTTCACAGCTTGTCCGTGGCGGACAAGCTGTGAAAGATAAGTTTTTAGGTATAACTATGGATAATCGTATTTTTTTAATTCATGGACGCTGATTCGACGTACTCCTTGGGGCTCATTCCCGTTTTCTTTTTGAATAGTCTAGAAAAATACTGCGGATACTCGAAACCAAGCTTGTAGGCCGTTTCAGATATAGAAGTTTGGGGAGCCAGCAACAAATTTTTGGCCTCTTCAATGAGGAATAGGTTAATTTGATCGATCGCGGTCTTACCGGTCTCAGCCTTGATGGTGTCACTCATATAGCGATGACTTACCCCCAGCTTGCCGGCAACGAAGTCTACCGTTGGAATACCGAACTTTGCCACCAAATCCTCATCAAAATAATCATTCAGGATTTTGGTAAACTGCTCGAGCATGCTTTGGTTGATCTGCTTTCTGTCAAGGAATTGCCTTTTATAAAACCGGTCGGAATAACGCAGCAAAGTTCCCAACTGTGATAAAATAATCTCTTTAGAAAATTCATCCTGGTTGTTATGGTATTCGCTTTCGATATTTTTGAAAATTGATTTAATGAGGACTTCTTCTTTGGGCGTTAAATGCAGGGCCTCATTTACCTGATACTCAAAAAAGTTATATTTTTTGATCTGGTGATATAAATCTGTGCCGCTAATAAAGTCCTTGTGAAAGAAAATATGAAAGGCTTCTGCACTGTATACCAATCCTTTGAACGTTAGTGTTTGCTGGGGTGCAGTAAACAGCATGGAGCCACTGTTACAATCGTACTTGGTTTTTCCGTAGATAAGCTCCCCGGACACAATATTTTTAAGGCTAATATTATAAAAGTCACAGGTCAAGCTCACTGGCTCTACCGATTCCTCACAAGTTGCCGGCTGCACATTGTTTGGCACGATGTGCGTTGCACTGAAAAATGGATTTTCTGGTTTGGAAAGCCCACTGTAAGCATGAAGTTCTTCGATACTTTTAAATAGCAGCTTTTTCATTCTTTCTTATTTACATAAAGATAACTAAATATTTTCCCACCATCTGAAAACCGGCAAGTTAACGAAATCCCCAAGACGAACAGGTTCCCCTATTTGGGGCGTAGTAATGGGCACATTCATTTTCAGTGCCGCTTGTGTTATGCGTTCAATAGGATCTGTCCAACCATGGGTGGCCAAGGCAAATGCCCCCCAATGGATGGGAACTATCAGTTCAGCCTCAAGATCAATTGCAGCCATCACTGATTCCTCAGGCATCATGTGCACCTGTCTCCACAGCTCATTGTACTGGCCACACTCCATCATTGCCACATCAAAAGGCCCGTATTTTCCTCCGATTTCCTTGAAGTGTTTTCCATAGCCACCATCGCCACTGAAATAGATGTTGGTATCTTGGCCCTGAATAATCCAAGAGCCCCACAGCGTTGCCGATTGATCGGTCAAGCCTCTGCCTGACATGTGCCGGGATGGGGTCATGATAATTTTCAGGTTTTCATACTCTTGCTCCTGCCACCAATCCAGTTCGGATATGGTCTTTTCTTCCACTTTCCATCTTTTCAAGTGGTTAGCAACCCCTAAAGGGACAAAGAAATGGTCCACCTTGTCTTTCAGTTCTTTAATAGAAGGATAATCCAAATGATCATAATGGTCGTGCGATATGATTACCGCGTCTATTTGGGGCAGTTCAGCGATGGTAATCGGCATTTCATTATTGAATCTTTTCCTTCCTAACCATGGGTGAGGTGCCGCATACTGCCCAAATATAGGATCCATCAGTATTTTCTTCCCCTCGATTTCGATCAAAAAGGAAGAGTGTCCCAGCCAAGTGATTCTTGATTCAGCATCAGACAGTTTTGAGAGACTTTCGGGCGCAATATTAAGTACTTCGATATTTTTGCCAGGTGCTACGTTGGGATCTGGATTCATGGTTTCCCTAAGCATGGTGGTGATGCTATGGCAATTTAGCTCCATGATGATTTTTTCATCATTCAGAAAAACACCGTCTTCATAATGTCCGGTTTGTGCATAGGCTTTTCTTTGGAGCTCACTGGCGCTTCCTCCAAACTGCGGACTGAAGTAAAGGAATGAAACCCCTACTAAAATGAGAAGGGATAACAGTATTCCCAAGGAGATAAATGTCCATTTAACTAGTTTTTTCATGTTTTTTTGTTCTGATCACCATCCTGATTTCCGCTCCTACGGAGGCTAAAGCCCATGCGGTTTCTTTTCCCGATCCATCCGAAGCACAGGACATGATAGCTCTTTTTTTCCTCTTGTGGCAATTCCTCTAGATGCTTGATCGGTTGAGGAATAAAATCCAAAAGGTTTATTCGACAGGTTCAGTGGCCCTATACTACTTCGGCTTGGCACCCGGGCTTATCCATATTATAGTCTTTCCAGGGCTGGATACCCCATAAAATCCCCCTTCATTTATTCAGCTTAAGTATATCCCTGGGGGCAATGATCTTTTTATCATAACCACTTTGCGTAGCGGTGATCATGGCCTGGCCGATTTGAGCGGAATCTACTACTGAATTGGGGGCCAGCCGTTTCATCAACTTCAACAACCAGGTCAGGTTATTGATAAGGGCCCGGTAGAGTTTGCTGCTTGGGGATACTCCTTTTACTGGTATAATCATACCCGGACGGAACATAAATGCCTGCCTAAAACCAAGTTTCAGCAAGTCGTTTTCGGTTTTTCCCTTGACCCGTGCCCACATACTTCCGCTTTCTGTGGAATCTGTTCCTTGACCTGAAACATAAATAAAGGTCATGTGGGGATTGATTTGAAAAAGTGTCCTGGCCAGGGCCATGGTATATCCATAAGTCAGTCTTGTGTATTCCTCTTCCTTCATCCCCGCTGAGCTCACCCCCATACAGGCATAACAGGCATCATAGCCTTCCAGCTGATGACTTACTGAATCGAACTCAGAAAAATCTCCGTGCAACAATTCTTTGATTTTGGGATGCTTGATGCCAAGACTCCTTCTGGAAATGGACAATACTTCGGTAATATTATCTTGATCAAGGCATTCCAATAAAACACCTTTTCCGATCATACCTGTTGCTCCTGTGATGATGACTTTCATATCCAATTGTTAGGTTTAAATGCTCTTCAAATAACCAAATGCTGAAGCATCAGGTCTGCAAACTATTCATCAATACAAAGTTCGGTCAAAATGAAAGTGGATCACGTATACTTTTTGGTAGAGGATGTATACATTTTTGATCATCACACTGGTACTATAGAAGCATGGTTTGTCGATGCCTTTTTTTAGCCTCCTTATTGTTTAATCGGCTACCTGGCTCGCGTAGGTGAGTTTTATGTATTGGTTTACCTTTCCATTCGGCTGAAGGTACTGATGGATGTCACATAATTTACCGTGATTTTTCAGTGTAGCAGTTAAACAGGCTGCCTTGTCTCTCACAGCAGAGCAACTGCCCAACAATTAAACCCGCTCCAAATGCTTATACCCCCACTTTCTGATGGCCCGTACCAATGGATAAAGGGTTTCCCCATAGTCGGTCAAATAGTACTCCACCCTTGGCGGTACCTCAGGGAATATCTTTCGGCTTATGATCCCATCCTTTTCCAATTCATCCAGTTGCTTGGCAATCATCCGTTCACTGATGGTGGGCAAAGTACGCTTCATTTCACTGAACCTATTCCTGTCCTTTTTGATCAACATGATTAAAGTGGTTTTACATTTTCCTTTGATCACCTGTAAAAAAGCATCCGATGGACAGTTTTCTTCAATTTTATCGATTTCTTCCATAAATTAATCCTCCTGATTTCCAGCAAATCTGTACTTAAATTCGGCTACTGAACAAAATGTAAGTCATTGATTATTTGCGCTGTGCAATTTACCTTTAAAAGAAAAATTATGAAAGAAACATTCAAAGCATTTCAGGTACTGGAGAAGGAAGGGGAGTTTTACCAACAAATTGCTGAACTACCTATGACGGCCCTCCCGTCTGAAGGAATATTAGTCAAGGTTTCTTATTCCTCTTTGAACTATAAGGATGCCCTATCGGCCTCGGGCAATAAAGGAGTAACCCAAAATTTCCCTCATGTACCTGGCATTGATGCGGTTGGAGAAGTCGTCGATTCCCAAAATTCGGCCTTCACTGAAGGCGATAAAGTTTTAGTCACCGGTTACGATCTGGGCATGAATACCTGGGGAGGTTTTGGTGAATACATCAGGGTGCCGGAAAACTGGGTTTTGCCACTTCCGTCAGAACTCTCGGAAAAGGAAGCCATGGCCTATGGAACAGCCGGTCTGACGGCTGGATTGTCCGTGGCTAAAATCCTACAAACCGGTATAAAACCAAGTGATGGAAAAATCATTGTCAGCGGTGCAAGCGGCGGTGTAGGCAGCCTGTCGACGGCCATATTAAATAAGTTGGGCTTTGAGGTACAGGTCATCACCTCCAAAGACGAACCTTTCTTTTTTAAGCACACCTTAGGTGCATCCGACATCATTCTGCGGGAGGATTTTATAGCGAATTATGATAAAAAAGCCATGTCGCGGCCAAGTTTTGCCGCCGGTATCGATAGCGTGGGAGGACAGATCCTCTCAGGAATCATCAAATCTGTCAATTATGGCGGGACAGTTACCTGCTGCGGAATGGTCGCCTCTGCCGAAATCCACACCAGCATTTTCCCTTTTATACTGAGGGGAGTAAACTTGCAGGGCATCGATTCAGTAGAGATTCCGCTAGCTCAAAAGGAGGAAATTTGGCAAAAGTTAGCCAGCGATTGGAAACCGGCCAACTTAACCCAACTGGTCAAAGAGATTTCAAAAGAGGAACTTTCAGATGAAATCAACAAAGTCCTGAAAGGCAAATCAAGAGGCAGGTCAGTTCTTAAGCATTAAACCTCAAGCTCATTTATAAAACAGGAAGTGGCGCGTCTCCCCCACTTCCTGTATTTCGTAAAACTTTATATTTTAAAAATTGCTGATGCCCAGTCACTACTTCATTTGCCAGGGCGGGGTAATTTATTTCAATTCCTCCACTAATTTCCTCGAAATAACGGTATCATAAATGATCTTCAGTTGCTTGATCTTATTGTTTTCATCAAGCTCTATAATATCCACAACATCAAACTCCACCACTTGATTGCTCTTTAGCGTCCATTCATAGGTGAAATAAAGGGCAAAATCATTCGCGTCCTTATTTTCATAAAGCCCCTTAAAATGTAGCTTGGAGTTGTTGGTATCATTATTCAGTTCCAGATAAAACTCTTTTGCTTTTTTGATCCCATAGATGGGAGAATGGACAATGCCGTTTTCATCAAATAACTCCACAATCTTTTGGACTTGGCCCTTTTCCAAGAAATCCAGGTATTTCTTACCTATTTCATTTTTGTTCATTTTTCTTCCCGTTTTTTTGGCTGTTCATGATTACACTATTCTGACTACATTTTTCTAATTAGAATTATAGATCAGTACATTCAATTAAACGATCATTTACTATCAAAATCGGCTATTGATTTTCTACCTTCATTTATTTCACAAAAACCGTCAGTACATCGCCTTTTTGAAGCAGCACCTGTTCCATTTCTATCCTTATATCTTCACCCTTAGTGATCTTTGTAGGCTGCAGCTCCTTCCCGTTCAAGCTTAACAAAACCGATTCCGCCTCCAGTCCAGCGACATTCAGGCTGATTTCATAAAGTTTCAGTTCGCCAAATTTCAGTTCCAGGGTGTTGACCTGCTCACCGGATTCCCTGTTTTGTGTAAACAGGCCCCAGCCTTTCGCTGTGCTAAAGAAGGAAGCGTGCCCATCAGGTTGCCATTTGGGGTCAAAGCCAATGGAGTGCTGGGGGCCATCATAAGTAAAGCCCTGGGCTGCCAGCAGTACCGACCAGATGGACAGGGACCTGCTGTAAAACTGCCCGCATTCATCATCACCAAAGGGGTTTCCGCTGAACCCAAAATTCCCCCAGCCATTGTCAGTGAGATAGCCTTCCCGCAACTGCCCATCATACCGGAGATCTCCTGCCTTCAGCAAGGTCAAGGCCTCTTTGAAATCCCCGTACTTTATCAAGCTGGAACCTATGGTGTATTCAAAGGTAGGCCAGACTTCATCTGAATACCCTGAAGCATAAGGCGTACGGTCATTTTCCGGCCATGTGGTCACCACCATGCCCGGCTCCTCTTCCATGGCAAACTTCCTGGCTTTTTGTACGTGGTTCTTTAAATTGGCTTTGAAATTATTCTTCAAAACGGCTTTGGTGGCCGTACTGATCCGATAATCGGAATAAAGGCTTCCCAAGCCTATTTGATCTGCCCACCACTGCCCTAGCAGCTGATCCGAATGGCAGCCATTCTCATAATCGGTGGCCCTCTTTACTCCGGGAACCTGATAATAGTACTGTCCGTTCCACAGCCGCTCTTCCTGGTGCCGGATGGATCTCTCGGCAAGCTGTTCCCATTCCAACCCCTGGTCAACATCCTTCACCACCTGGGCCATCTTGGCCCCGGCCAATAAGGTGGCGTGATAAAGTGAAGTCAAATAGGAAGGGTTTCCCGTCATGCTGGCATCATAGGTGGTATGTTTGGGCGCATCACTCAACCAGCCGTCTTTATCCGCATCATACTTGTTCACCAGGTAGTTCAGGGCCATTTTAATTTCCCCGTAATGGTCCTGCAGCCATTGGCTGTCTTCAGAGAGCAGGTGTTCCCGGTATGCGCCCAATATATCGCCACACTGCCCGTCAAAGGCCTCTCCTCCCGCCGGTTGGCGGTAAGGGATCTGGCCGCCCTCCTTGATATGTTCAAAAGTCTGCTTCCTGATCTGTCTGGCAAGCCCCGGAAACAAACGGGCATGGGCCTGGGCATAGTGCCATACATGGTTACAGTTTCCCGCACAGGATCCGTCCCCAGCACCTGCTCCCTCCCAAAGTCCCACATAATTGTTCTTATCATGGAAGATGGTCCGGCTGTGAAGGATATTCAGCTGATTCCCCATACGCTCCACAAGCCAATAAGGCAGATTGGTTTCATAGAAGCTTTGGGTAAAGGATTCCGTTTCGCTCACCAAATCCCGATAATTCGTAGTGATGTATTCCAGCAGTTCATCGAAACGCTTCCACTGCTGGGCATAATAATTCCCCAGACCTTCCCAATCGCCATGTCCCCAAGCATCCCAGGAAACCAAATGCCCGCCATTCTTGCCATTGGGGAAGTACCATACCAAGGCCATATTGATGACCTTTTTCTCATGGGCCTTCAATTTTACCGGCACATTGATGGCGCCGGAATAGGTTTGCCCTTTGGCACTCGGTCTGGTTTTATTTTTCACCTTGATCAAACCATCATCGGTAAAATCCTCAAGCAGTTTTTGTGCATTATCGTACTGGGCTGTGACCTGGCCGGCCGCTGCACTTCCATTGTCATCAAACAGCATCAAAGCCATTTGACCGTAATGCTCTTCTGCTTCCCGGTAAGGCCCTGACATCAGCAGCGCGCTGTAGCCTTCATTGGAGATGGTGGTATTTACATTGCCTCCATATAAGGAAGAACGGTTGCCCACGGCTACTTCCCTGGCGATACTTTTCTGAAAACGGGCAGCAAAGGAATCCCCCTCAGTAATGTTCTTCACCTTGCTATAGCCCACGGCATTCTGCTGGGAAGCCAACAGACTTATTTCTATTTCTTCCTCCGTGGGGTTTTCGATGGTGAAACGATAAAACACGGTAGGTATCCCTGAATTCTTTAGGTCGGTGGGGATAAAAGGGTTGAACACTTCCATGGAAATGCTCGCGGACAGTTCGTCTTTAAACCGGTATTTTAAAAAAGGAAATGCTGAAACGGCCTCCAGGCTTTTCATTTTCTGGAACACTCCTGCATCCTGTGTCTGGAGGGCACGGACCTTGACGCCGTTTTCTCCTTTTTCCCTTACGGCAAAAAAACTGTTGGGCACAAAATCATGGGTCATATTATTGAAAATCTGCCAATACCTGGGAACCGCATGTCCGTCAAACTGGATATTTCCTGTGCCGATGCCACCTACGGGGAACTGGATCGCTTCCAAATACTTTCCTTTATAGACCTTGGGTGTTCCGCGGGAAGTAAGGCCTGGCTGTTGGCTTAACTCAAAAAAGGCCTCTTGCAGTTCCTCTGTATTGGCCGGCTTGTTCTCCATGACAGTGGAAGAAGTCTCCAAATTCCGAGCAACTTGCGCATTGCCATTTTTTATACTCAAGCCTAAAACAATGGCTGTTAATGCACACTTTAAATATTTCATCATCAATTAAACTTTAAGTAAAGTGCCCCTGCACCATGATTCATTCCGAAAACTAAAAACAGCCCATCCAAAAGTCTACTAAAACGTGAAAAGGGAAGTCCCAAAACAGTTTTGGGACTTCCCAAACGGGTTTAAACCCACATTGAGCGTATCATCTTGCTTATCTAAAAGATCACATAATAGACATGGAATGCCCTATTAATTAGCATTGGTCAGTTTGAACGTAAAGGCATGCTCACAAGGCAATTCATCCGCTGTAAGGTAAGGTACCTCAACCACGATATCTTTGCCTTGCTTTTCGAAATTAAACTTAAGGTCTTTGCCCAAAAGTGTAATCTCAGTATCCTTATTTACCTTGACATCCTTAATGACCAGCTTACCTTTTGGCCATTGCGGGACAATGGCATAGAGGTCCTTCTCTTTTTGGGTAAAGAAAATTTCCCTTACCGCATATCCAGGCTCCGGATCGATGGTTTGCTTGATGATAAAGTCCGCTGGCAGGTAATGCGCTCCTTCAGGTTTCCAGTTCTTCTTGCCCTCAGACCATTGTGAAGCATGCTTCCACTTTCTGGTTCCGTAAATGGCTTCCCCATTTACTTTCAACCATTTCCCTAGGTTAAGCAAACGGTCCTGCATGATCGCCGGAATATTTCCATAAGCATCTGGGCCAATGTCCAACAGGAGGTTCCCCCCATTGCTCACCACATTGAGCAGTAGGTAAACCAAGGTTCTTCTTCCCGCATAATCCGTTACATCTTCATTTCTATTGAATCCGAAGGAAAAGCCAATTCCCCTACACTCTTCCCAAGGATGGGAACCGTCCAGTTCCGATTGGTACTCCGTGGTATAATATCCGCCATGGTTAAACCTAACCCCGTCTCCCCATCTATCATTGACCACTACGGTCTGTCCTACTTTACTTTCGTTGAATAACCAAGTCAATAATTCCTTTGAATCCCACTCTTCAGGAGATAGGTCCCAGTCTCCATCAGACCAAATCAGATCGGGCCGATAGTTTTGTACCATGTCCTTAAACTGCGGGTGCATGTGTTCTTTCACATACTTCTCCTTATCATTTAACCAAAGGGGGTTATACCACTCATAGAGAGAGTAATAGGTCCCAAATTTCACATCCGTTTTCTTGACAGCGAGCTCTAGCTCCTTGAGGACATCCCTTTTGGGACCTATGTCTTTCGCATTCCAAGGGAAGCCCCAAGACTTGTTGGCTTCCTCACTTGGCCATAAGGTAAAACCATCATGGTGCTTGGTCGTGATCATCATGTATTTGGCCCCTGCATTTTCAAACAATTCAGCCCACTCTTCGGCATTGAAGTCCTCTGCTGTAAACATATCCCCAAATCGATAATAGGGAAAATGAGGTCCATATGCCTTCACATGGTGTTGGTACACTTCATCCCCCTTAAAATTCCCGTTTCCAAACAGGGATTTGCTTTGCAACCACTTTTGATACCATTCGGAATACGTTCCTTTTGGGCTCCAGGCTGGAACGGAATAAGGCCCCCAGTGGATAAAAATGCCCAGTTTGGCGTCTTGAAACCATTCGGGAATCGGCCGGCTGTCAATCGACTCCCATGTTGCTTCATACTTCTGTTGTGAAAAGCCCTCGTTGATCAGCAACAAGAACAAAATCAAGCTTAATATACTTTTTCTACTCATGATAAATAATGATTAATAAGGTTATCCGGGATTACACCAGTAAATTTATTTCTCACAGATTCCACAGAATTCCACGGAATTAATTAACCTTTTCTGTGGGTTTCTGTGCATTCTCCGCCAAGGCGGACAAGTTGTGAGAGATGGTTTGCTAACTTAGAGCTACTGGTGTCTTTTCGGATATACATAATGATTAAACATATAATGCGATCTATAATCCTGGATCTCGAAACAATTGATCCCCATAATGATCAAATATCCTATTATAAGCTTCTGATGCAGCTCCGTTCCCCCAGTCATAAATGGTAAAAACTCCAATCCCTTCTCCATCACCTCCTGCATATCCTCCATGCCCATAATTTTCCATCATGAAACCATAATCCTTCTCGTTGAAAAAGGGATACTTGGCTTCCCATTGTAATTTGGTAGTTGGATTTTCCGGACAATACATCATGCTGAAGGATGCCTTTAGGGCGGATATCCCTCTGTGGATGTACTCTTGCTGCCCTAGGGTTTTTCCGTACCGAATCAACAGTTCTGAAAATAAAGCTTGTCTTGAATCGTTCCACTCAGCATCTGCATTCATCACCCCAAAACCGCCAAAGACATTGATATGCATATAATCAGGCTGCCATACCGCTTGGGCCATAAGCAGCTCATCCAATACCCGTTGACCCAAGGTCAAAAACCGTTCGTTTCCGCTAGCTTCATAGCAGGATAACAAAGCTTCTGCTGTCCAGAAAATGGCCAGGGTATTTTGCTTGTACATATTGTTTCTGGGAATTTTCTTCCCTACAAAATCCCCACTTCCCCATCGACTGCAGGACCAATACGTCTCAAAATCCTCCCATTTCCCAACAGGAATGATGTGATCAATTACAGCTTCCATCGCCTTCAAACCAGCGTCCTTATACCGTTCCTCTTGGGTAATTTCATAAAGCTTCAGTAAAAAGGAAATGGATTTCGCAGATTCGGGAGATTGGTCCAAATAACCCATTGGCATCTTGCCATCCAGGGAAACCCAGGCAGGGAAAAAGCCTTCGGGACCCATTAGCCTCAGCAACCTATCGGCATACTTTTTAGAATATGCTAAAAGCCGTTCATCCTTCTCCAGTTCTTGGTACCACATCAACATAAAATAAGCGGTACAGCTCATATCCACGATATGATAAGGTGAATCGGATGCTTCATTAGTAAATGGATTGCGGTTGGAATTGCCAAAATAGTAGGTATCCCAACCTTTGGAACGGTTATACACTGCCCCCCCGATTTCCTTTTGCTCCATTTGTGCAGCTATCACGGATGGAAAAAGCCCATCATCCTGAGGGAAAGACAGGGCTAACTCTTTTGTTAATTGGGCTTTCTCTATATAATCTTGATTACCGGTTCTTCTACCGTACCGAAATAAGCCTTGGGCGGAGCGCAGGGAATTGAACCAGGCTTGATTCCAGATAGACTTAAATTCCCGCTCATTGACTTCTCCAGAATAATTGGGACTTTGGGTATAGTTGACGATAAATACAGGTGCCCCCACCCTTGTTCCTTCCAAATCAAATTCCTGCCATACAGGGTCTTTCCATGTGTTAAATGCCCAATTGTAAGTGTGGTTTACGTAGGCTTGTAAATCGCTTTTGACTGGCTCACCGGATTCGAAGAGTGCTTTCCCATGGTTATCCCACATAAAAGCCAATGGTTTTCTCCAAGGATTGGCAATATCTTCTTCTTGGTCACTGATCAATAGGTAAAAGGCAATAGCTACCGTGCCCGCTTTATAGTTGGTTTGTGAAGTTTTCTTAAACAACACATGCTCCTCCACATAATAATCACTCATCCCAATTGACAAGCGGTTTTCCGGCACATCCATATCCAAATACCACCTGTTTTCGCTGGCATTCCTGGCCTCCAAGTCCGGCACCAAAGCAAGCACCTTTTCTGAAGAAGCATATATCAAGGCCGGTGCTCTGAATATATGGTCACTGATAATATGATCGTCAGTTGGGGTTAAATGCGGTGCCCAATGGAAGCTTCCCTCAAAGGATGGAAAAACATTTATGTCCCATGAGCTAGCCACGGTTTCCCTGGGTAAATCAACGGAAACGGTAATATGGAAAACCTCCTCTGCAACTTGCTCCACTTCCATATTACCCTCCTGCCCACCCAGAGGATCCACAATGATCTGGTCAATATACTCCTTAAATGACTGCTGTGCTGCCACTTGCCCGAACACCACGGCACTGCTGCTGACCATTAATAAGAAAGTGCATAAAGTTATAAAACCTGACTTAACGCTTAGTCTCATATCGTATCGATAATTCAATTAATTCACTTCTAATTCATCTTTCGAAGGGAGCTTTGGAAACGGTTTGTGGGGTTCTGTTTGGTACCAAAAGGCAACAGAAGAAATATCGCTTTGCTGAGGCAAATACCTTCCCCCACTTCTCCAGCCCAAGTCCTGGATGGTCACCTTAAGGTCCTTTTCAAACCGGATAGGGTCGACCACATGCCACCGGTACATCCCAAAGCGTTGGTTGGCCCTATAGGTACCATCTGGCCTAATTACTTGGTGTAATCCCGCATAAGGGGTGGAATATTCCACATATTGGCCGTTGCGGTCAAAGTTGTAGGAACCACAGAAATAATCTTCCGTCCCGGTGCCATTAATGGTGGGAAACTCCTTATCCCCATCCATATAGAATTTGATCTCTCCTTCACCCCACCAACCATTATTGTTTACTTGCCAGGCCATATAAGTTCCTACATAATGTCCCTTTCCTTTTATCCCCTCCACAATGGTATACACCTCTTTGTATTTATTGGGGTTGACCCTTCGGAATTGAGCATGGAAGTAGGCGGCATCCTCAGCAACCTCATCTAAGGCATAATCGATCTGATAATAAAGGCGCATGGGCTTCTCATCTATATTTTCCATGGTAATTTTGCATTTCTTCCTGAAGGGCATTTGCCAATAACAGTTAAAAGCGCTTCCTGGATTGACGGTAACGGGCATTGAATTCAAATGGGCATACTCCCCCCAGCCCATTCCAAAAAAATCTCCCACTGGAACTTCCACAGAAGGTTCCTTCTCGTCATCCCAATAAATTCTAATAATAGAATATCTCCAGTTCCCAGTAGGGGTCATCCAAATATGTTGAATGGCACCCGGCCCCTCTATCTCAGCTAGGGTAAACGTACCCCCTGCCTCAATATTGACGAAGGGATTCACTTTCCAGCCTTGGCCCAAATCCCTTGCGGCATCGGAGGCTGTACCTTCTCCTATTTTGGCCATCCCCCCTTTTCCCTTTTCGCCGGTAAAGTTTTCAGGACTTATTGATCTCGTTTTGGCATCAGAGAGCATATAAAGATTTCCCAGATGATTGTTCAGGCCATTATGGCTTCCTTGACCAAAAGTCAAGCCAGCCAATAGGATACTCATCAAAGTGAGTAGTAAAGGTTTATAAGTTCCTTTTTTCATCATTTATGTAGGTTTTAAACGAATTGATTGTAAAATTTCATTGAAACTGACACCATCGAATTATCTTTGATTATCATCAGCTTACACCACCTAATCCTCATTTTCTATCATCAGATAATCAAAACCGAATTCATTGGTTTTCACACTGTGCAGGGCTTGGTCTTTGGCGACAATTGTCACAAAATTTTCTCCTTGCAGAACAAGCCCTTGCTCTCCATAGACTGTGGTCCTGCCCAGTTCTTCTTCAAACAGGTCCAGGTCCTCCACCACTTTATTTCCATTCAAATAAACATCCACCACCGCGTAGCTTGGCGCTTGGCTGAAAACCAGTTTTAACTTTCCCTCTCTTTTTTCAGGAGAATAAAACTTTACCTCAAGCTCATCCTTTGCATCGAAATCTTTCCAAAACAGGTGGTTCCTCCCACTCCATTCATAAGACAGAAAGGCCTGGGTCAACATCTCGCCTCCTGATTTTGACACCAGCTTCATTCCTTCCCCTTCAAATCTCTCTGGGAATTTTACGGGCAAGGTTACTCCTGAAATGTCCTTTTCATTGATGGAATAGGCTTCCTTGGTACCGTACCAAAAAACGGTAGGGGCATAATCCATTGTCGTATGATTGTCCCAATGCCAGAGTTCCATATCAAAGCGGTAGGATTCATCGAATGGCGTCACATCCAGCATCCTCCAGCGACTGTTGACCGTCATCCCTGGACTCCGGTTTCCGTCCCCGCTGGGTTGGGCATGAAAGGGGCTCTCAAAATCCACCACACTGCACCAGGCATAGCCAAAATAGTCCTCAGTGCCTGTACCAAAATGACTCGGAAAGGCCGTACCATCCACATAGATTTTTTCATCTCCTTCCCCCCACCAGTAATAGCTATTATTGAACAAAGTAAGCACATCGCCCACATGCTTGCCCTTGCCCTTAATATGGATGTAGTTTAAGTCTTGCTTGTTTTGAGTGGAGATATCGGGATAGTTTTTCCAATCGGCATGAAAATAAAGACTCTTATCGTCCCACTCCCAGTCGGAAACCACCGCCTCAAATGTTAGGAGCTTTACCTCCTGCTCACCATAATTGTGGATCGAAACCTTTGCTGATTGGCTAAAGGGCATGGGAAAATAGCAGCTCATCTTGCCATCTTCTTCCACCACCGAATAGCGCGACTTGTAGGGGGAAACCATATATCCCGTCCCAAAAAAGTCTCCTAACGGAGCCCATACGGTATTTTTTTCATCAAACTCCATGGACAGCACTGTAGAGCGGAGGGCTTGTTCCAAATGCTCCGCATCGATTTTTACCGTCAGCTTTTTAATGGCTTTGCTCCCACTTACTTCCAAGGAGCTGACGCCACCGCTTTCCAGGTTCTTTTTATCCCCAGAAATGCTTTCCAAACCGTCCAAGTTTGGAAACTGTTGGAGTTCCTTATTGGTGCGTTGGGTCAGTTCAGCATAGCTTCCACCAGCTTCCAAATCAGCTTGCCTAAAGGATTTCACCCTGATCCCTGCATCATATTTCCTGTAATTAATGATATAGTAAATACCATCTATGGCCTCCTGATTGGCCTTTTGATAGGTGATTTTTATATGCCGGGCAAATGGAATGGGGAAATAAAGGTTATGGCCTGCATACCACTTGTCATTTTCCAAAAAAGAGGATACGGCCCGGGAAAGTGGGGCACCTATGGCTGCATTGTGGGAGATGATTTCACCCAGCTTACCTTCCAGTTCAGGGGTTTCCGAATGATCGATATAAATCCGCAATATCCCATTCGAAAAAGATGCCGGCTGAGGATTCCACGCACTCCAGAAACGCACGATTGCCCCGGGACCTTCCACATCCATAAGCACATGCTCCCTTCCCTTATCCAAGCTGTCATTTCCAATGATTTTCGAATCTCCATTATGAAACCAGCCGGGTTCATTGGGCCCAATGGACTCTTCGGACCGACTGCTGACCTGTTCCAAGGAATAAGCCGGAGTATTCAATTTGGCCAATTGTTCCCTATCCACCATTTCATCCAATAGCGATGCTACCGTCACATCATAAGATGAAGAGGAACAGGAGAAGCCCAAAAGCACTCCTAAACAGCCTAAAAGAAGTTTAATATTAGTCTTGATCATATTGTTGGGATAAATAGTAAAATGCAACGCTTCTATAATCCACGGCATCCGCATTACTTATTCCATGCTCAACGGTAACATGGATGGATTCATTAAAAGGAACAGGATCAGTCAAATGCCACCGATAGGCTGATGCAAACCCCACTGGTCCCATGTCGAATTTAGGAAAGCCATGCATGGCAAAATCACCTGGCTCATTCAACCTTCCCGGTACTGAATACCAACCGCAATTGAAATAATCCTCTGTGCCGGTACCATGGATCCTCATCTCACCATCACAAACAAAGACCTCGTCACCTTCGAGCCAAACGGGTAAATTTTCTTCTCCCCTGGTCGGTCCTTCTGTCATCAAGAAGGTACCTACATAGTTGCCTGCCCCTTCGGTCTGAAGTAATAAATAGGGATCCGCGGGATCATTGGTGGGCAACTCTTCCTGGTAAAACGCATGAAGGTAGCCCCAGTGAGCTTGAGGCAGCTCTGCCAATTCATAGGCAATTTCAAGATCAAAAGCAGCTTCTTCCCCGCTGAATTCAATCCGTGCTTGGTGATTAAAGGGCATCGGTAGCCGGCTATATAAAATCCCGCTTTGGTAGCCTGCCACCCAACTTTCCTGAATACTGGAAGCATCAGGAATTGCAAAGAACATTTTAGTAGGCACATCCACTGCTGCCTTCTCCTGATCATCCCAATAGATGCTCATCCGTGAATTTAAAAAAGCAGCTAATTGATTTTCGGGCACCTTGGCAAACAAGCCTGTGATTAGCTTATTCTTTTCATTAATGGTAACAGATTGGGACTGTCCTCTTTTAACCGAAAGCACTTGGGTGTTTTTAGGAAATACAATTCCAGCCCCGTCCAGGTTAAACTCTTCGACCTGGCTTTTAAGCATCTTTTGCACCTTTTTGGCATCACTTTCCTCATAAGGGGCTATAGTTTTCTGTCCCTTATATTGCTGAAAGTTGATCTGATAAAATCGGACGGCCTCCCCTTCCACTTCCACTCTACAGTACTTGGAAAAAGGAATGGGCACATAACAGTACCATCCCCCTAAGCCTTGGCCTACCAATTCCTCCGGGAAACCTTCAATATCCCCGGTAAACAATTGCTCCAAAGGAAATTCAATCGCGGGCTTATCCTTATCATCAATATAGATTCGAATATTTTCCCGTTCTCTGTTCAGCAGCCCATCTTCATGGTGCTCAGAATGGGTAAACCATATTCTGCTGATGTAACCGGCCCCTTCTGCCTCGGCCAATACACTATTGCCATTTTCTACCCTCAACTTGGAATAAGTCCCCTTAAACCCATCATCGTTTCCTCCTGATCGGTCGTAGCTGCTGAACATCACCCCTTCCCAATCCTTCTTCAATACCGGCATATCAATAAGGGAAAATGCATTCTCGTATACATTGATTCCTGACGGTCTGCAGGAGAGAAGCAGGCTTAGGGCCATTACTAAACCAACAGCTTTATTTATCATGCTTTCTATTCGTTTAGCTTCAGGTAATCCACAATCACGCCACTGCTTTTGTCGGAAGCACTCTTTTTCAAGAGCTTGATCTCCAAACTATT
>NZ_BAAHAP010000052.1:0-41359 GCF_054777495.1 Echinicola sediminis
TCATCCAGTTGGAAAAGCCCATCAGTCTCAGGGCTCCTTATGTGACCATTGCAGGACTTGATCTGCTACTCCAATGATTTATCCTCCTATGATAAAGAGGAAAGAGATGGAGACTTTCATAATTTGGTTTTACTGCAGGAAATGCAATACGGTATTCCCCGAGAACAGGCAATTGACCGCATCCAAAGCCGTTTATCTTTTCTCAAAACGGTTTTGAACAACCAACTGCAAAGTATCCTTCATTTAAACGTCGGCAACAAGCAGCAAAAACATGAATTGATACTTGCTATCCATCGGATGTTGCTGGGAATGGAATTTTGGGTGAAAGAAGATACAAATAGATATTCTCCTTAGTTGGGTGTTCCAAATAACATGTCCGTATATCAATCTATAGTCCCATGAAAAACCTGCTCATCGCAATCATAATGCTTTACCCTGCATTGGTAAATGCACAAAAGATGCTTGAAGGAAATATAGCAATCTCTTATTTCGGGCGGCTGATAGTATTCCCTTATGGGGGCAAATGATTTCCTATTCCCGCACCACAATTTATGGGCAGTCCAAGCCCTAACGGTATTAAAGTGCTGTTTAATCACTAGTGTGATTGATCACTATAATCGCTTGGCAATACCCCATAGGTTTCTTTGAAACATTTGGTAAAATAAGAAGGGCTGTTAAAGCCTACCATACCAACAATTTCAGCCACCTGATAATCTCCGCTTTTAAGTAATTTGGCAGCTTTCTTTAACCTTATTGATCGAATGAATTTGTTCACCGTCATTCCGGTCAGGGATTTTATCTTCCTGTAAAGCTGATCATGGGTAAGGTGGAGTTTTTCCGCCATCTGTTGTACAGAAAAATAAGGATCGTGTATATTGGTTTCCACTTGCTCCATAAATTTCTTCATAAAGGCCTCATCGATTGATGGAACCTCTTCTGATGAAGTGATGTCTGCGAGAGAATATTTTATTTTTAGTTTTTGTCGATACTCCAGTAAATTTTCTACCGTAGTTTTCAATAAAGTAGTGCTGAAGGGTTTTTCGATAAAAGCGTCAGCACCTTTGTTCAATCCTTCTATTTTGGATTGTTGGTGCCCCTTTGCAGTCAATAGTATCACCGGAATATGGGAAGTGGCAACCGAAGATTTTATATACGCACAAACCTCATACCCATCTATTCCGGGCATCATAACGTCACTGATGATGAGATCGGGATTTTTTCGCTTGGCCATGTTCAGCCCATCTTCACCATCCAAGGCCAGATAGATGCCATACTTGTCTTTGAACAATTCACTAAGATGTAACCTCATGTCCTCATTATCGTCAATAATGAGAATGGTTTGTTTGGTCTTGGATTTTCCAGTGTCTTTTGATGGGATGCTTTCAGGAATATGCGCTATTGCATCCTCTTTAAAAGAGGTAAAAACAGGGAGATTATCTATAGGGGTCTCTCCTATTGTTTCCGGAATCCTAACGGTAAAGACAGTTCCTTTGTCCAATTGACTAGCTATGTTAATACTACCTTGATGCAATTCGGTATACTTTTTCACAATGGCCAGACCGATGCCGGTTCCTTCCTCATTATTTTTCAATCTGTTTTTGTAAAAGCGGTCAAACACATGCGGCAAGTCCTCTTTACTTATTCCAACACCGGTATCTTCCACTTCCAGTACTACGGTGTTCTCCTGTTTTCTTTCTACAAGGCGAACATGTATCTCACCATATTTTCGGGTAAATTTTAAGCTATTTGAAATCAGGTTAAAAACAATGGACTCCAATTTATCAGGATCTCCCGCTATCCATACAGGATGATTGGGCAAATCCTTTTCCAGTTCAATGTGTTTTCTGTCCACTGCTTCGGAAAACTGGGCGGTAATATTTTCCAAAAATGAATTTAAATCTATTTTATGAAGATTGAGCTGGTAAGTAGCGCCTTCTACCCTTCTAAAATCAAGGATCTGATTGATCATTCTAAGAAGGTGAAGTGCGTTACGCTGGATCATTTTTAAAGCAGCCACATCACTTAAACTGTCTTCTCTTTCTTCCAATAACTTTTCAACTGGATTTAAAATGAGACTTAATGGGGTTTTTAAATCATGGGAAATATTGGTGAAAAAGGCCAATTTCTGAACATTCAACGCTTGGTTCTGCTCATACTTGTACTTCTCGAGTTTCAGTTCATTTTTTATCCGAACCCGGCTTCTCACATCCCTCACAACCACATAGACAATAATGACCACAAATAAAAAGTACATAAAATATGCCCAAGGACTGAACCACCATGGCGTTTTCTTGATGATTTTGAGTTGTCTAAATACTGGTTCCCATTCGTCAAGGGTACTTTCATATTTAACCGACAAGAGATATTCCCCTGCTGGCAAATTCGTATAAATTATTGTTTGCTCATTTCCTTTTCGCTCATTCCAGCCTTTATCTACCCCTTCCAATTGATATAGGGTTTTTATTTGTTGAGATCCGGACAGGTCCAGGGCATTAACATTTATTGAAAACACATTGGCAAAATGGGGCAAGACCAGCTCATCCACATGGTCAATGCTTTTATCCAATAGCATTTCTCCCTGAAATTCACTTCCCGGGACTACTTTGTCATCAAAAATTCGCAAATCAGAAAAAACTATTTTTGGGGCATTTTCCTCCTCCATTCGTTCACTGGGATTAAAGGCCAACAGTCCTTTATTCGTTGTAGCGTATAGTGTTTTATGATCTTTACTAAAAACCAACATTTTACACTCTCTCTCTGGAAAAAAATTATACAGCTTTTTATTGGTTGGATTGTACTTGTATAAGCCATTATAGGTAGGTATCCAGATAAAGCCGTTTTGATCTTGAAGGATTTGGGTGCACTTGATTCCTTCCAGCTCGGGGATAAACTTAGCCACTTTATTGGGACCCTTTCTCCTGTATACTCCATTACCGGTGGTAAAGACCATTTCACCCTCCAGTTTATTGATTGAAAAGACACCATAATTGTCCACCTCCACATCACCTAAGTTTACTTTTTCAGGCGTTAATGGGCCTGGTTGATCCCCGGTTTGGAGGACGTAAATACCGGACCTAAATGTACCCAGCCATAATTTTCCGGTATCCCGGTCTTTGTAAACTGCCCGGACATCGACCTTTTTGTCTTTAAAAATTTCCACTTCCTCTATTCTTTTCGAGGATAGATCAAGTTTATGCAGACCTGACTGGACTCCTCCTACCCAAACTTTTCCTTTGCCATCGGACTCCAAAGCATAAACCCTATCCCTGTCTAAATCACTATCCCGGTGATCATAATGAAAAGCTATTGGGGTCCAATTGACCGTATTGATCAACTTGATCCCATTTCCCCAGGTCCCCACCACCAATATATTGGAATTACTGTCATAGAGTAAGCTGCTGATGGTCTCCACATCAGGCAGCAAAGGTAATTTCCCAAAAGTATTGGACTTTTCATCGTACAGGTTCAGTCCGTTGGTATACGTACCTAAAAAATATTTTCCTTCCTTAAAATGCTCTATGCACCATAATGTATTCTTCAAAAGGTCATTTTCATCTGAACGGTTATAGGCATATTGAAAAAAAGATTTTTGCAACTTCACTTTATTTAAGCCTCCGTACCAGGTACCTACCCACAGATTATCTTTTTTATCGATAAATAAGGAGAGCACTGCATTGGAATTAAGGTTTTCCCTCTTCAAGGGATCATATTCAAATTTCTTTAAATTCCATTGGCCGTCCCGATTACTTAGCTTAAAAAGCCCCCTTTCCCTTGTTCCTAACCATAAATCACCCTGGTAGCTTTCAATACTTTGAATCGCTTCCCCCGTTAACAAGCTTCTACTATTTATATCACTTTGTTCTCGCAGGTCTTCCAAAAAATAAACACCGTTATTGGTTCCGACCACCAGTTCATCTCCATCATGATAAAGACTGATAATATCATCTGAAATCTTACCCAAATCCTTTAGTTCCTCAAATGCAGGGTTTACCATTCCGAGCTTGATCCCATACAGTTTCGCTCCGTTCGTACCACACACCAAATAGCCCTCAAACTCCTCCAAGGCATTAATATAATTTAGCGTTGGAAGCGGAAAAGCTGTTGCACCTGCGGCATAGTTACCTTCTTTATTTTTTTCCACAGAAGTCAAATCCAGCCGCAACACCGCTCCTTCTCCCCCTGCTAACCATAAGAATGACTCATTTTCTTGGTACGCTGTCCGGATATTGTTGAAAAATTGTTGCCTGGGCCCTTTGGTTTTCAGGGGTTTTATCTGTTCCAAAAGGCGGTCAAAAACAAAAAGCCCCTTATCCATGGTCCCCAGGGTTAGGGAACCATTTATCGGGTGGGCAAAAGTGATGACATTGCTAAAACCAGGCGTATTTTCAGTGTTATAATTTTTAAATGTATATCCATTAAATACGCCCAAACCGTTGGGTGTACATATATAGAGAAAACCGTCCTTTCCTTCCGTGATATAATCTATCGAATTCTTCGGTAAGCCATCTTCAAAAGTAAACTGTTCAAAAATATATTGTTGATCCTTAGCACTTACCCACAGAACATTCATTGATAGCCACAAAAGGCATAAGCAACATTGTATGATCCCCTTACTTGTCATAACTCCAATATATGGACAGAAGCGGAAGTAAGCATACAAATTCCGAAAATGTATTAGCATTTACCGAATATGTGATATCGCTCCGAATCTCTTACAATCATTCAGGAATTTATTATACAGCCATATATCGCTGAAAAATAATTTTGTTTTGATCAATTATCAATCAACCAAAATTATACACCATGATCAAACAATTTACATTATCGTTAGTGCTTATTTTGTTATACGGCAGTATAACCGCACAACAACTTCAGATCCATGGCCAGGTACTGGACGAATCGTCCTCTGGCATGCCTGGGGTTTCTATTCTGGAAAAGGGATCTACCAATGGTACCGTTACCGATCTGGATGGTAAGTTCAGTTTAGCTGTGAATAAGGAGGCCTCGCTGATCTTTTCTTTTATAGGTTATCAAACCAAAGAAGTAAAGGTCGTCAATCAAAATGAGCTGACCATTTCCATGGACCCCAATGCCATGGGCTTGGAAGAGGTAGTGGTCATTGGTTATGGTACCTCGCAAAAGAAAGATTTGACGGGGTCCATCACCAGCCTCAAACTGGAGGATTCTCCCATCCAGAATGTGGCCAATGTCAACGCACTCTCCGCATTGAAAGGTTCCCTTCCCGGTCTTAGCATAGGAAACCCCACAGGTGCCGGTCAGCAGCCCAATATTTTGATTCGTGGGCAAAACTCGCTCTTGGCCAGCAACAGTCCCTTGCTAGTCGTGGACGGTGTTATCTATAATGGATCCTTGAGTGAGATCAACCCGGGCGATATCGCCTCCATAGATGTTTTGAAAGACGCTGGCTCTGCAGCAGTATATGGAGCCAATTCTGCTAATGGTGTAATTGTGGTAACCACTAAAAAAGGGAATACAGGAAAACCGAAGTTCAACTTCTCCACTTACACGGGCACCCAGTTTTGGACCAATAAACCTGATGTCCTTAAAGGAGAGGACTACCTTACATTCCGAAAAGATGTGCTCAGGGCCAACGGAGCTTCTGAAGCGGATTTAAACAATCTGGATTACGTGTTGTACCCCAAAGAAGCTGAGGCTTATAGGTCAGGGAAGTCCATCGACTGGTATGATGAAATTGCGCAATCTGGAATCATGAGTAATTATCAGATGAGTGTTTCTGGAGGCTCAGAAAAAATGGACTATTATATTTCCGGATCATACCTTGACCAAGATGGGGTGGTTCTTGGGGACAAATATAACAGGGCAAACTTCCTGGCCAAGGTCAATTCAGAGGTCAATGAATGGCTTTCCTTTGGGTTTGACGTGAGAACCGGCTTTGAGGACCGTTCCGGCAATGCGGCAGATTTCTATATGGCCAGTGCAGCAGGACCTTTTGGCTATAAAAATGTGACTATCTCTGGTTTTGAACATCAGATAGAGCGCTTCCCACAAAGTCAGACCTCTGTTGGCAGTCCCCTTTGGTCCCTTCAAAACCATAATTTGGACAAAACCAACTCCTATAGAGGTACCGGTAGGATTTCTGTTAAAGCTCCTTGGGTAGAAGGCCTTTCCTATGATTTCAGGCTAAATTTGGGCAGGTCCGAAACATTCCGAGAAAACTTTGTCAGGGAATTTTATTATGTCAACACCCTAAAAGAAGAAGAACTGCGCAATCCACAGAGGTACCTGAATCAGGCCAATGGAAATTCTTCCATTTCAAAAACGGATAATTGGCTGATCAACCATTTGATCAATTACAACCGTAATTTCAATAACCTTCACCGCTTGGACGTGACCCTATTGGCAGAACGCCAAAAAAGGACCAGCAAAGGACTGTCCTTCTCGGCAACGGACTTTTCAGAAGCAGGCACGACGGTTTTGGGTGTCAATGCATTGGAGCTGGGGGTAAACAGTAAAAGGGGCGGAGGAACAGGATTGAGCGAATTACAGCAATTGGCTTATATGGGTAGGATCAATTATGTCTACAATGACCGATATTCTGCTTCTTTCACGGCCAGAAGAGATGGCTATTCTGCCTTCAGTGCGAATAATAAGTATGGAAATTTCTTTTCCGGGGGATTAGCTTGGACCATCAGTGAAGAAAACTTCTTTAAAAACACTATCGGTGCCGTCGATTACCTCAAATTGAGAACGACCTACGGAGAAAATGGAAATCCGTCCATCGGTGCCTATTCTACCTTGGCCAGCATTGGAGTGAATTCCATGATTTTCGGGCAGCAAACCATGCAGACCATCTACCAGTCCAGCCTTTCCAACCAAACGCTGAGCTGGGAGACCACCACATCCTTTAACTTTGGTTTGGATTTCGAGTTGTTTACATCGAGGCTGAACGGATCAGTGGATTATTACATTTCCAACACCACAGATCTACTGCTGAACCGTAGGCTTCCTGTGACCACTGGCTTTTCCAGTGTGAATACCAACTTGGGTAAGGTACATAATAAGGGTTTGGAAATCGCACTTAACACGGTAAACGTTCAAAGTAAAGACTTTAGGTGGAACAGTGCCGTCACTTTCTTTTTAAACCGCAATGAGATTAAAAGCCTTTATGGAATAGATAGTGATGGAGATGGAAAGGAAGATGATGATAGAGGCAATGGATGGTTTATCGGCAAATCGTTGGGTGCCATATACGACTATACCTTTGACGGAATTGTTCAGGAGTCAGATACGGAATACCTGGAGCAATATGGAGGTGCCCCCGGGGATGCAAAGTTCAAGGATATAAGTGGGCCTGAAGGCGTTCCTGATGGTAAAATCACCCCGGATGACCGTTCTATCATTGGGTATTCCAAGCCAAACTTCAACCTCAATTTGGCCAACACCTTTAGCTATAAGAATTTTGAACTTTATTTCAGTTTCTTTTACACTGCCGGGGGAGGAAAGAACAATTGGTACATGGCCAACAACTTAAGGGCATATGTACCCATTTTACCAACCAATTTCAATTGGGTGGACAGACCTTATTGGACACCTGAACGGCCAAGCACCGAAGTGCCCCGACCCACCTATGGAAACCCTTATGGGTATCAATTCTGGCAGGACCATTCTTTCCTGAGGCTCCAGGATGTCTCCCTGAGTTATTCCCTGGATCAAAAGACGCTCGAAAAACTAGGTCCCATTACCAGGGCAAAGTTTTATATATCGGGTAAAAACCTGCTTACTTTATCCGATTGGATCGGACTGGATCCTGAAAACGCCACCACCTACTACTCGTACGGCTTACCAGGAATGGGAAGCATTAATATCGGTGCCAATATTTCGTTTTAATCAACCCAATTTAGCATACAATGAAAAAGACCATATATATATTGATGATGTGCGGTGCCTTAATGGCCTGTAATGATGATGGATTTCTTGAGGAAACCCCAAGAGACCGCCTGACCACGAGCAATGCCTTCACTAATTATTCCCAGTTCAAGGCAGGCACCAATGAATTTTACAGAGTTTTCAGACAGTTTTATAATTCGGGTGACGGATATACCGATTATGTGATTAAGGGAGTGGGAACAGACATTATGATCAATAATGTAAACCTAGCTTCAGACGATATTATCTATAATGACTGGAACCAGGTCAATCCACAAACCGGAGAGGTAAATACTTTTTTTAATCGCTGTTATTCCATTATAAAGGACGCCAATAATTTGTTGTTTGAAAGTAACAATAATCCTGAAGCCTTTACATCAGAAGAACAGCGATTGGAAATCCAAGCAGAAGTAAGGTTCTTCCGGGGCTTTGCTTACCGGATGCTAGGTCATCTTTATGGAGGGGTTCCCATAAACAGGGAGCCCATTACCAGTCCTAAGCTGGATTTTGAAAGGGCCAGCAGGCAGGAAGTATATGAATTTGTGGTAGAGGACCTGGAATTCGCTGCACAGCACCTTCCTTTGAGCACGAATGAACCAGGAAGGATTGTTAGGGCCGCGGCAGACCATTTCTTGGCGGAGATGTACATTGCTTTGGCTGATGAGTCCGGCAACAGCAGTTTATATACAAAAGCCAGCGAAGCCGCATCAAGGGTAATTGATGGTACGGATGGGCCATACGCCCTGATGCAAAACCGTTTCGGAACCAGGGGAAGCGAACCCAATAAAGATGTTTTTTGGGACCTGTTCCGAATGGGAAACCAGGACTTTCAACAGGGAAATACGGAATCTATATGGTCGGTCCAGTTTGAAAAGGACCTACCTGGGGGCACGAATATTTTCGGAAGGCCATTGATCGAGCGCTCTATGTGGCCTTCCTATTGGGCTGCCAATAAATTTGGATATGCTGGACCTGCCCGGGACTGGACAGGAAGAGGAGTTGCTTTTATCAGGCCTACTGACTTTTGGCTATATACCCTATGGAAGGATAGCGGAAATGATATTAGAAATAATGAAACTAATATTCAGCGTAAATACTATGCCCCAAAAGTAATAGAGAACGGTGTACAGACGGATAAGGACACCACCTATACCACTCAGGTCACACTGGCTAACGGGGAAGAAATAACCGTATCGTTAAAGCCTGGGGATGAAATTAAAAAAGAGTGGTTGACTACCCAGAGTGACACCATGCAGAGATTCTATCCCAAAATATGGAAATTTGGAACAGACAAGCACCTTGATGGAATCCCTGACGGTGGCTACGTCAGAGACTTCTATGCCGCCAGGTTAGCAGAAACCTATCTCATCAGAGCCGAAGCTTACCACAAGGCAGGTAACAATGACTTAGCAGCAGCAGACATCAATGCGGTAAGAGGAAGGGCCAGTGCTCCTTTGATCTCTTCCAACGAGGTAAACATTGATTATATTTTGGATGAAAGGGCCAGAGAATTGTTTGGAGAAGAATTCAGATTGGTCACCCTTTGTAGGTTAGGAAAAAACCATGAAAGAACCGCCAAATACGGTAGGGCAAGTTCTTCCAAAACCATCAGACCGGAAAATAATCTGCTTCCCATACCACAGTCCTTTATCGATGCCAATTTGGAGCGTCCCATTGAGCAAAACAAAGGATACTGATATTCAATCAATGTGCATGTCCACAGGACATGCACATTTTACCAACGTATTTGTGCAGCTGGCAAGGTCCCACTTTCATAAGCATTTATTAACTTAGAGTAAGATAATGAAACTGTTATACCTCTAAAACCCTGTTATGAAACACCCTGTAATAAAATATCATCTATTACTCCTAATTACTTTCACTTTCATTGGTTCCTGTAAGCAGTCCGCTGTTAAGTTGGACAAAATGTTTCCCCAAACCATCCAAATAGAGAACGGGAAATTCATCGATGAGCTTGGAAGAGAAGTACTTCTCAACGGTATCAATGTGGTCAGTAAATCAAAGCAGGAAAACTACCTTTTTCAGGCAGGACCGGAGTTTTATAAGCAACTAAGGGAATGGGGATTTAACTGCATCCGTTTCATTTTGATTTGGGATGGGCTGGAACCCCAGCCAGACCAATATAATGAAGCCTACCTCGCGGAAATTGATAAGCGGATCCAATGGGCGGCCGATAATGGTGTTTTTGTCATTTTAGACATGCACCAAGACTTGTACAGTGTCAAATACTCAGATGGAGCACCCGAATGGGCTACTTTGGATGATAATTTACCCCATATCACCGGTGATGTTTGGAGTGACGCTTATCTCCTTAGCCCTGCAGTACAACGTTCCTTCGACAACTTCTGGAACAACACCCCTGCAGAGGATGGAAAAGGTCTTCAGGACCACTATGCAGAATTATGGCAACTGCTTGCAGAAAGGTACAAAAATACCCCTAACGTCATTGGTTATGATCTGATGAATGAACCCTTTCCAGGCAGTATTGCCCAAAATGCCGTACCGGCTATGCTGGGGGCCTATGCACAACTCCTCTACCAAAACACCGGTAAAGCCTTATCTGAGGAACAATTACTGGAAATATGGGGCAGTGAAGAAAATAGAACAAAAGCACTGCATGACCTAAACACCAAAAAGAATTTTGCACAGGTCATCGATGCCCTTTATCCCATTACAGCTGATTTTGAAGAAAAGCAGCTGCAGCCTTTCTATCAGAAAATCAGCGATGCCATCCGAAAAGTAGATCAGAACAAAATACTCTTTTTAGAGCACACCTATTTTGGAAATATGGGGGTGAAAAGCAGTATTCAAAGAACAAGACTACCCAATGGAGAACCGGATCCTTTAGTAGCCTACGCTCCCCATGGCTATGACCTGGTCGTCGACACCGACCGTGCGGAAGAAGCCTCATCGGCCAGGGTAGAATTCATTATGGAAAGAATAAAACTTACCGGCCAACGATTGGGAATGCCCGTTTGGTTAGGGGAATGGGGCGCCTATTATGGAGCTGGAGAAACCATTATCCCAGTGGCCAGGCATGCTGTTGGGGAAATAGAAAAACACCGTTTTTCCAATGCCTATTGGTCATATGATCCGGGGACAGAAAATCTAGCACATTTCAAAAAAGCCCTTCACCGTCCTTACCCTGTCTGTGTAAACGGAGAGTTAATTGCCTATTCCTATGATCACAAAAATTCTTCCTTTAAAATGAGCTGGGAGGAAAAGGAAAACATAAATGCCCCTACCCTCATTTACTTTCCAGATCTTTCCCTGATTCCAGAAGAAGAGATACAAGAGCTTAATTACAAGCTTTTCCCAAGCCAGAATTCCAAGGCGGGTTGGTTAATGGTGGCCAGCTCCAATAAGGCAAACAGAATAGACCTGATTATATCCATGAAACAACCATCATAACGAACTATAATTCAACTAAACCAAACACCTTCTATAACGGCAAAAAATAATTTCCTATTGAAGGATGAATATGGATACTGAATCATCAATACAATGGAAACCAATTGTCCAAACTGACTATACATGAAATTTAAAGTAACCTATAGTTTTCTATTCATTGCATTCTTCCTGATTGCAAACATTTCCTTTGCCCAAACGGTACTTCCTGAAACCCTCTATGTTTCACCATCAGGGGATGACAGTTCATTGGGTAAAAAGGATTCCCCCATAAATTCTTTAAAGGAAGCCCTTAGAAGAAAAGCCCTACATCCCGACCGCATTGATAAAATAATTTTAAGGGAAGGGACCTATCGTTTTGAGCAAACCCAGGATATCACTCCATCACATTCCGGTACGAAGGGACAGCCTTTTCTGATTGCTGCCTACCCTGGTGAAAAAGTGTTTTTTTCCGGGGGAATCACGGTACCTTCCACTTTAATCAAAACCGTTACGGACAAGAACATCTTGCAACGGCTTCCCAAATCTGCCAGAGGCAAGGTAGTGGAGATGGATTTAACTTCCTTTTCTTTGGAATATGGAAAATTTGGACCAAGGGGTTTTAACAGGCCTTATATCCCCGCTCCAAACGAACTCTTTGTCAATGAAACAGCCCAGCAAATTGCCAGATGGCCAAACCCTGGAGAGGATAATATTAAAATAGGCCAGGTACTCTCTCCCGGCTCTGTCCCCAGGCATGGGGACTTCAGCAATAAAGGCGCTATCTTTAAATGGAACACGGAACGTCCAAAAAATTGGGCCCAGGCCCAAGATGTCTACCTCTCCGGTTTTTTTCAATGGGGATATGCAGATGATGCCATTCCAGTGTCCAAGATTGATCAAAAAAACAAGACTTTCGAGCTGGCCTTGCCCCACCTATATGGTGTAGGCAATCAACGGCCCTTCAACACCTACTTTGCCATCAACCTTTTGGAAGAAATAGATCTACCAGGGGAGTATTTTATTGATCAAAGTAACCAAAAACTGTACTTCTACCCGGCCATTCCGGTGGAGGAAATTGAAAAAATTCAGCTATCCTCCCTGGAAGCCCCCTTGTTATCATTTATTGATGCCAGCCATATCACCGTCTCAGGAATTACCGTGGAGAACAGTCGAGGAATGGGTATTTATATAGAGGGAGGAGAAAGCATTACCATAAAAAACAGTGTTTTCAGGAATTTAGGAACAGTGGCCATCAATATCGGGCAGGGAATTGAGGCCGACACCCTGGCACAGCACACCTTCACCGGTGAACCCAAAAGCCATCTGATCGGTAGTTTGTACGCCCATCTATATGATAACACCCTATTCAACCGCAAAGCGGGCAAGAACCATTTAATCGAAAGCTGCGACATTTACGATACAGGTGCTGGGGGGATCATCTTGGGTGGAGGTGATAGAAAAAGCCTAATAGCCGCCAATAACATGGTGAGTAATTGCCATATTTATCGCTTCAACCGCCTGGACAGGACGTACAAGGCTGCTGTAAATATTGACGGGGTGGGCAACATCGTAAAGAACTGTTTGATCCACGATGCCCCCGGTACCGCTATTTATCTCCATGGGAACAATCACGTGATCGAATACAACGAAGTCCATCATGTAATGATGGACGGTGATGACCAGGGAGCCTACTATTTAGGTAGAGATCCTTCCGAATTCAACAATGTGGTCCGCTATAATTATTTCCATAATATAGGCATCAGTCCTACTACACATTCCACATGGACCATATATTATGATGATGGGGCCTCCGGAAATATTGCCTATGGCAATGTATTTAGAAAAGCAGGTAAAGGAGGAGTCTTCCTGATTGGGGGAGGCAAATACAATAAAATATTCAACAATATTTTCGTGGACAATTCCCTGGTCTTCCATATTGATGACCGGAACAGCAACTGGGCAAAATCGGTACTGGATAAAGGGGGGATTTTTGAAAAACGATTATCGGCCGTCCATATTGAAGAACCTCCCTACAGCGCATACTACCCAGAATTAAAAAACTTCTGGAACGATCGGCCTGAGCTACCAAGCAATGTCATCTCCCAAAATGTCTTTTACAAGAATCAAAAGCTGGTTGATAAAACGTTTGAAACCACTGTTTGGGAGAACAACTGGACAGCAACATCTGACCCGGGGTTTGTGGATTCAAAAAATTTAAATTATAACCTCAAAAAGAACTCAGCGGTATTTGATTCAATACCCGAGTTTGAGGATATCCCCTTTAACAAAATGGGACTTAAGGAAACCCCCTTTAGGAAAACAGAAGTAGCAAAGGATGGAAGAATTTATCCATCATCAATTAAAGAAAAATCACGCCATCAAAGTGAATACATTATCAATTCGCCTAAAATAAACAAGGTCTTATCTGAGGTAATTGAAAAACCCTCTGAGCCGCTTATTTTTCCAAATCCCCATCCAGATGCTAAATGGTTTGGGGTAGGTGCCTGGGGTTTGTTTATGCATTGGGGAATACACAGCATAACAGGGTCTCAACCATCCTGGGCCATGATTAAAGGTTACCCTTACGGATATGAATCAAGATTTGACAATCCTCAAAATTATTTTCAATTGGTAAACACCTTTAACCCCAAAAACTGGAATCCAGAAAAAATTGCCAAAGCCGCTAAAAAAGCGGGAATGTCCTATATGGTATTGACAGTCAAACATCATGACGGCTTTGCCCTGTGGCCATCGAAATACGGCGATTTTAATATTAGAACAAAATTTCCCGACCAAATGGATTTGGTAGACGAATACGTCAAAGCCTGCAGAAAGCATGGACTTAAAGTAGGTTTTTACTTCTCCCAACAGGATTGGCATTTCCCAGAATATCCGGTCATGGACTTTGACTTTAATTATCATATGAGGGGAAAATATCCAAACTTCAGTCCTATCACGAATCAAGAGAGATATCATACATGGTTACGATATACTATCGCCCAACTTGAGGAATTATTGACAAACTATGGAAAAATAGATTTGCTTTGGTTTGACGGATTTTATTGGCCAGAAATGGAAACCGAACACTATACCTTGGGAATGATCAACTGGATACGATCCATTCAACCGGGAATAGTCATCAATGACAGATGGAATAAAATCCGAGCCCCTGATACACAAATGGAATATTTCGGTGTAGGAGATTTTGCTACCGTAGAATGGAAGGAAGCTGAATCAGGTCAAGACCGATGGTGGGAATACACCACTTCCTGGAATTCACATTGGGGATACTCACCATTTCGTCTCACTCCTGTAGAAGTAAAAGACCTGTTAATAAAAACACGTTCACTTGGCGGGAATTTTCTCATCAATGTAGGGCCAAACTCCGATGGAGAACTACCACAGAAATTCTATGATTACATGGAGGAACTTAGTACTATGCCTGAAATCATTGAATTAAAGCCAATTATCCATAATCCTTGAGACAATAATGAAACATCATATTATAATAACCTGCTTTTTTCTCAGCACCATCATCATTGAATCAGTCTATTCCCAGCAATCAAAAGAAATGGACCGCTTTGCTGATATTGGCAATAGGGTTGCAGCCACCAGACTGGACCTTTTAGAAGAAAAGGAGCCCATAGAAAAGCCCTTTAAACTACTTCCTGTGGGGGATAGCAAAGCCTATTCCTTTGGCCCTGTAGATAAAATGGACAGCGCTGAAGAACTCGAAGAAGAGTTAAGAAAATTCAGGGATGCCCATGAACCATTTTTGAAGGACCTGGCCCCTTCCCTTTCCGATCTGCGCACTAGAATTCCCCTGAAGGAATTCGACTGGATGGCATCAGACGGGGATCACCATCGTTCCTTTAATGACATATTGGTGGGGAAAGGAAATTGGGAAAAGGTGGAGATTCCGCATTACGGCCCTCCTCAAGGCAGGGCGACTGCTTATTACCGAAAGGAAATTGACTTTGACCGGAAACAGCTGCAAAATCAATCCGCCTTTATCTGTTTCAAAGCGGTAGACTACCTTGCCAATGTCTATTTAAATGGAAAACTGGTCGGCAGCCATGAAGGGTTCTTTGCCCCTTTCGAATTTAACATTACCGACCATTTGGTGGATGGAAAGAATACCTTGCTGATAGAAGTAAAGAACGATTATACCACCACAGGATCCAAAGATCCGCATACTGGAGAACGTTTCTATGGGGATAAGATCTACGCGGTCACTGGCCTTGGATACGACAACTTTTATGATGGAGGCCACCAATGTGCTCCTGGAATGGGTATCTATCAGGACTGTTTCATTGAACTCAGGTCCCCGCTACATGTCCATGATATATTCGTTAGGCCCATGGTGGATAAAAACCAGGCAGAGATATGGTTAGAAGTCAATAACTTTGATCAAACCCCTAAAAACCTGAAAGTCCGTTATAGCATTTACGGGCAAAATTTCCAGGATACCCTTCACCTTGATGAGGAATACATTCCCACTACTGTACACATACCAGGGGTGGGAGACTTGGCCAAACCCACTGACTGGCAAAAAAAACAGTTACAGATGGGGTATGGCGTGAACTATCTGCGATGGGCAATTAGTATGGACAATTTTCGATTTTGGGATCCCAAAACGCCATGGCTGTATCAATTACAGATTTCCCTTATCGACGAAGACGGAAATATCGTGGACAACCGAAAGCAGCAATTTGGAATGCGTTCCTTTGAAATGGACACGGTGAATATCCCGAAAGGAAACCTTTATTTGAATGGTGAAAAAATCCGTCTTAGAGGGGCCAATACTATGGGGTTCTTACAGCAGGATGTCTTTAAGCAGGATTTTGATCAATTGATCGATGACATTTTGTTAGCGAAGATATGCAATATGAATTTCCTCCGGCTTACCCAGCGGCCTGTGCAACCGGAAATTTATGAATACGCCGATAAACTGGGGATCATGCTCCAAACAGACCTGCCTTTATTTGGCGGCCTGCGCTATAACAAATGGGCCGAGGCAGTCAAGCAGGCAGAAGAAATGGAAAGATTGGTGAGAAGCCATCCTTCCAATATCATGGTCACTTATATCAATGAAAGGTTTGTCAACGCCGAGGGCCATCCGCAACGAAATATGAATACAGCGGAACAGTATTACCGCTTTTTCAAAGCTGCGGACCAGGCGGTACATATGGCCAATCCGGACAGGGTAATTAAAGCGGGGGACGGGGATTATGATCCTCCTTCTCCGGGACTTCCGGACCACCATTGTTACAATACCTGGTACAATGGACATGCCTTACCTTTGGGTAAGCTGTACAAAGGCTACTGGAGCCATGTGAAACCGGGTTGGTTATATGCCTGTGGGGAATTTGGGGCCGAAGGCCTGGACAACTACCCCGTAATGCAAAAATATTATCCCAGGGACTGGCTTCCACAAACACCGGCGGAAGAAGAAGCATGGACAGCCAATAAGATTGTGGCTGCCCAGACCCAGAAGTTCCACTATATGTGGTTCAATACCCAAAACAATGTGAAAGATTGGATTGCCGCAAGCCAGGACCATCAGGCTTGGGCGGTAAAAATGGCCACTGAATCATTCAGAAGAGATCCAAGAATGGTTTCTTTTGCTGTACACCTATTCATAGACGCGTGGCCAGCTGGATGGATGAAGACGATCATGGATGTGGACCGCAAGCCAAAGAAAGCCTATTTTGCTTACCGCGATGCCCTCACTCCCCTCCTGGTCTCGCTAAGGAGCGACCAGTCAAGGTTCTATGAAGGGGACACCATTGATATGGAGGCTTGGATCAGCAATGACTTAAATACCATTCCAAAGGGGACCCGGTTATCCTACCAACTCAAAAAGGGCAACCAGGTTCTCTGGAGCAATCAGGTTCTACCAGAAATCCCTGAAAACGGCGTTTCTTTCCAAGGTTATGCAAGACATCGAGCTCCCAAAGTAAATCAGCGCACCTCCTACACCATGGAATTCCAACTTCTGGGGGAAAACGGGGAAGCCATCAGCACTTCTTCTTTTGACTATGAAGTTTTCCCAAAGCGCAGCCCTATAAAACAAAAAGTATACGCAGTGGGGGAATCTCCACTCTGGAAAGTTTTGAGAACGGATAACCTTATCACAGCAGCCAATTTGTCCGACGCCGATGTCATCATGATCTTTGATATGGAAGAATACCAAGAACATAAGAAACGTATCGACCAAGCAGTAAAGAAGGGAAAAAGAGCCATTTTCTACCAAGCGCCCGTGGGGACAAATCTTATTGCAGATCAGACCTTTGAAGTACACCCGACCAGCATGGGCTCTTACTATTTTGCCTCTCCGCAGACTGGTCACCCCATAACCAAAAACGGTTTACCCTTTGACTTTAAAATGTGGTACAGCCACAAAACTGGCATGATAGAACCATTTTTATCTTCGGTTGTAGTGGCTGAAAACTTTGCTCCCATACTTGGCAGCGGACTGACCAATTGGGTTGGAGACCAAGGAAATGCTATGGCTTCTGGTGAATATAAATTCGGAAAAGGAAGCATTATTGTTTCACAAATAGACCTCGAGAAGTTTATTGGTGGACAGCCCATGGCGGATTCCTATTTTCAAAAGCTAATCTCATGGGAGTAATTAAGCTTCATCTCTCCCTTTGGATACAAAAATAGTAAGGAAACAATAGTTAAATTAAACTTCAAAATTTTGATTACAATATTAGAAGTATATCGAAAATGACAAAACAAATAAATTAAGATTAACTCTTTCCATAAGATTTGGAAGCATAAATAATATATTTCCCAATCCATAGAAAGAACAGATTGGATAATAATTCCTAGCAGGAAACTTAATCACAAACGAAAAATTCAAAGGGGGGGCGAAAAATACGTCTGACCTGAAAGCAAAAAAAGCCCAGGCAACTAAACCTGGGCTTTCCAACGTCTACAGGGTATCGAAAAGGTTGGCCTTGAAGACTGGGAGCATATTTTCAGACAAATTAATTCATTGTTAACTACCTAATATTAATTGATAGCGTTCCTCGTACAATATCGGTAAACTGTCAGCCAAAAGAAGTCTCCTTGAGTTAAGAAATATAGGCCAAAATCTTAACATTTTTGGCTTGAACTCTTATTTCAGAATATATGAGTTCTAGAAGGACTATTCTATGGTAAACATATTCTTCATTGCATTCTAAAATCAGTCAAACTGGTAAACGCATTCTACGGGATAATGGTCAGAAAGTCTGATCGTTTCGCCTTGATTGATTATCTCAGCCGAAACACATTTGTTTGCCAATCCATAGGAGGATAAAATAAAATCAATCCTGACTCCATGCTTGATCAGGTCCTCCTCTTCCCTTTTATTTTTGGCAAATACCAATGTCGGATTGGAAATCCTTTGCTTTCCGTTTTGAACGAAAGCAGGAATCCCATCATAAAGCCCAGCACCCAAAAACTTTCCCATGGCGGAATAATCATGTAACCCCATCCTTTGGTTTTTAACATGTTCGTGTTGTTGGTCACTTTGCAAATCCCTATCCAAAAGTTCCTTATTATCACTATACCAGTTTTGATCTACAGGTGATAAAGCATTGAAATCCCCACAGACAAGGACATCTTCCCCATTTGCTATCAGTCCCTTTATCCTTGAAAGCAGTTCATCTGCTTCCGTCTGTCTTTTTTCCCAACTGAAAGGAGACAAATGAACCACAAAAACCTGTATCCCATTGATTTCACAGTGCAAGGCTCCATGATGCATATTATCAAAAATTCTCTCCTTGATTTTTATGGGGTATTTGGAGGAAACCCCGACAGAATAGCCAGAAGTTTTTAGAAGCACGCTATGTTCATGTCCGATATATTTGGCATCTGCTGTTAGTTTTTCATCTGAATAGCCACAGAGTTCCTGAAATGCCACGATATCCGTATTTCTGGAGTCAATCCATTTCAATACCTGTGTTCTCCTTAAGCTATCCTTTCCCCAATCATATCCGTTCCAAATATTATAGGATAATACTTTGATTGTTGACTGTGCCAAGGAGGAACCGGACAGTATAGAAAGTATTGCGAAGAGTCCCAACTGGACGAACAGTGCTTTTTTATTAATCACAATTAATTATTTTAAATTGAAAACGGTAATGACGGCTGCATGATCCGAGGGGAACATGATAGGATGATAATCGATAACTTTTGACTCGATTGGGTCTAATCCCCCCTGAAAATAGATATAGTCAATGCGATCGCGTAAACCATATTTGGAAGATGAAGTGGCTGCCCTTGGCGTCCAAGTTAATCCTGGGTCCAATAGGGCATTCTTATGTAATTCCCTAAAGCTGTCTTTAAATCCCGCATTTTCCATTTCCTTGCTTACCGGCCAGTCAATTGTATAACCATAATGTATTTGCTTTGTGGCTTCTGTCCAGTCTAAATGAGACCCCACATTAAAGTCACCTAACATAATGATAGGGGTCTCTCCACTCTTCGAAATCAGGGGATCAATCTCCATTAAAATACTTTTGACTTCAGCATGACGGGTATCTTTTTCTCCCAAAACCAGGTCTTGGGAACTCATGCTGTTATCTACTATTCCTGAGGCATAATCAGGTAAATAATGTAGCCATGTATCAAGGACCAACAACTCCCTGTTTTCTCCTAAATCCAATCGTACTCCACCAAAATTAAAGGGCCTGAAGGCTTTGATGGTTTCTTTTATCGGAAAACGGCTCATTATGCTGAGGTTTGAGCTGATAAGATAGAAATGATAGCCCAGAGAATCCGCTATAACCTCACCAGAGCCATAAGTCTCAATTAATCCTATAACATCAGGCTGAGCCTCCTTGATCGTTTCGATAACTCGCTGCACTCCTACCTGTTTACCATATCTCCTACCCCCGTGCCATATATTCCAAACCATTACCCTTAAAGGGGAATTGAGGACTTCAAAGGGCTTAGTTTGCCCAAACCTTTCGAAACTCTTTTTAATATCATCCTTATTAATGAAGCTGTTCTGAATACTCACTTCATCAAGATAACCATTAAAGGCTGTCCATTGCCCGTTGGATCCATATTCCCAGTATTCATCAGTTCCCCCCACTACGGTGGCATGTTCATTCTCGAGACTTCCCAGTCCCTGAACATTATAAATGGCTACATTACGACCATCCAAATAAAACCAAACTTCTTCCTTCGCCCTGTTAATGCTGAATGCCAAATGATGCCAGTTACCATCGTTTATTATTTGCTGTGGGGCATTGGCCTTATAGGAATAAGTGTTTTTCCCATCCGATAAATTTACAGCCCAGGCACCTGTAGTTTGGGTAAAAATACTCCATCCTTTACTCTCTAAATCACCATCTTTTTTATTTCCAACGATCGGTGTACCTTGTGGCGCTCCAGGAATAGTCTTTATCCAAACCTGGACAGAAAGGTCTGTGTGAACAGTATAATCCGGGGTTTCAATGCTGTCCAAAACAAGGGGTTTTCTAAGGACTGCATTCATGGACAGGTCAAGTGCCAAGCCAGAAATTCCCTCAGCCCATTGTGGTTTTTGTAAATCCATCACATAAATGGCCTCGTCTTTTTCCACGACTGGATAATATTTATCCATTCCTTTCTCAAAGCCGGTGTAAAAACTTTTCTGGGCAAAACTGCTTAAGGACAGCTTAACCAATAAAAATAGTAGTAAAAAGTGTCTAAATATTAATCTCATATTTTTTTAATTTATGCACCTGAATGCAACAAACATTGCTTTCTACAAAGTCATCCCCCGTTACTGACGAAGCATCCTTGAGTGCTTTCATTTTGAAAAAACCGCAAAGGCTACCTTTTTTCCGTTTGAGAGACTTCTAGAGGAGTGGATTCACAGCCTGTTACAACAATAGCCTGTTTCTGACTGCCTTTCCTTCTTTTGAATCTGTTCCGTATTTGTTGGGAAGTAATCTTTTTCAACATAGGATTAATCATATTGCCCCATACCCTTCAACCAGTACAAGCTGTTTCTTATACCCATCACCAATTTTGCCCTATGATGTCGCTGTAAACTTAAAGGTAATTCACAGCCGCTTTCACCCGGAAAATGTTTCACCAAGTCCGATATGTCCATCTGGCTATCTTTTTAACCAGGTTATTCCTTTACCTCCTTACATATTGCCAATGTAATGCCCAGCGTCATATTTGGTTAAGTGCAGAATTCAAGAGAGCCAGGTAAATTTTAAAAAATGAAGAAACTAATTAAACATAAAAAAAACAAAATTATAGCCCTTATTTTATTTCGTATTCAATGTTTTATTGGTCTTATATTTACGTATTTTTACTCTTGATTTACTTTTTGTTAGTAACCGAGAGAAAAACGAAAAATTACAGCTTGGTCATTAAATCAAATGGTAGATATATAAATTCCACGATCCCTGTTCTAGTGCTATTGGAATAATTATTCATACCTATTAGCTTGATTCGATCTAATTGGATTGTAACTAAAGCCTTATGTCACTTTTTCTTTCTAGACTTTTGATTTCATTAACAGCTGGTTCACTTCAAAAAACAACGGGTGGTGTTCTTATTTTTTTGTAATTCTATGTTTTTTTTTGTGTAAGTTTAGTGTCTCCTAATTTTTTTGTTTATTAACGGTCAATTAAAAATATAGAAGATTTAAGAGTGCCATTCCCGGAGAAATATAGCGAAAAAAGGTACTTAGACGATTTGGTCAAAGGAGATGAAAAGGCCTTTAGATTATTTTTTGATCAGTATCATCAACGGGTTTTCCGTTTTGCAATGACCTATCTCAAGGTAGAGTCCCTTTCCCTTGATCTTACCCAGGATGTTTTTATCAAAATTTGGCAGGAAAAAAGTAAGCTTAAGGAGGTGGATCACTTGGATGCCTACCTGTTTTTAATCGTCAAAAGAAAAGCCATTGATTATCTCCGAAAGATTTCCAGGGATCAAAAATTAATGGAACAGGTGAAAATGGAAGTAGCCAGGTCGGAAGATCCATTTTTGGAGATGGACAATTCAGGGCTCCTCAATGCCATGAAGGAATTGCTTTCACCCAAACAAAGAGAGGTTTTTGAGCTTAGCAGAGGAAAAGGAATGAGTTATGAAGAAATTGCCGAGCAGCTCCATCTTTCCAAAAATACCGTAAGGAACCATATGGTACAGGCGCTTAAAATTATAAGAAAAGCCCTGCAAACGGTGGGGTATATGCTGATCTTTTTGATGTTCCCATAATTTTTTTCCCAATCAACTAGTCCTATCACGTGACCGGAAGCGTCTTCCTATTAAACGCATCCAGTTATCTTGAAACAGAACAGTAAAATCCATGATCTCCTGGAGAAATATCTCCGCAATGATTGCTCAGAAGAGCAAGTTGAGGAGCTATTGCAACTCCTTCAACGTCCTGAAAATGGGCACTTGTTGGAAAAATTCATGCAGGAATCTTGGAACACCTCCCCTATCGGAAAAATCCACCAATCGCCTGATGCTGAATTGTTGTTTAAAAACATCCAGGATAAAAAAGCCTCTCATTTACAGGTATCAAGGACCGAGGCCAACAGACACAGTAAAACATGGCTGGTAGCAGCAGTCCTCCTTACCCTATCCCTTTTAGGCTTGTGGCTGATGAAAGGACCGGTAGTTTCCGAAAAAGAGACATTGAACTGGAGTCAAATAACGGCCGGTATAGGGGAAAGAGAGTACATTAAATTACCGGATGGAAGTGAGGTATGGCTCAATTCAGGGTCGACGTTGGCCTATCAAGAAGGCTTTGAATCGCGGAACATTAAACTGTCAGGTGAGGCCTTTTTCCAAGTTGTTAGAGATGAAAAGCGTCCTTTTACGGTAACCAGCAATGGAATACAGACCAAAGTATTGGGTACTTCTTTTAATATCAGGGCGTACCGGGAAGCCAGCAACATACAGGTGACGGTAAAAACCGGCAAAGTAGGCGTTGGACAAGATAACCATCAGTTTGCCTCCATTACACCGAACCAGCAAATAGCTTATGATAAACAGGTGCAGGATTTTACTTTCAGTGAGGTTGATGCCGCTGCCGTGTCCTCTTGGAAGGAAAATAAGTTGGTATTTGAAAATGTGACCTTTGAAGAAGCGGCCATTACCTTGGAAAAACACTTTGGCAAATCCATTGAATTCGATAACGCCAGCTTAAAAGCATGTCGGTTTACCTCCAAATTTGATGTTAGTGAGGATCTGGACCATGTGTTAAAAGTATTGGCCACACTCAATAACCTACAATATGAAGTTAAAGACAATACCGTTCTTTTTATAGGCACCGTGTGCCTTTAATGCCAAAAATTGACAGCCTATGTAGCAATTCATTATGTAAAAGAAAAGCTGTTTCGGCGGCCACCGAAACAGCAAGACATCCCCAATAAAGGGAATGTAGATCAAGAAAATAGTCAATTAACTTAACCGAATCCAAAATTATGAATTTATCATTACAACGGGTAGCAAAGCACTCCTTTGTTCACCCTTTTCATCTTCTAAAAAGAGGATTGTACGAGAAAATCATTGCCGGCACGGTCTTAACAATGATGGTGCTGCTGTCTTCCGTCCCTGTATCTGCCCATGACCAATCCCCGGATTTAAAGGATATTTTTATCAGCATAGAAGTCCAGAATGAACCATTGATAGAAGCGTTTAAAAAAATCGAGGCCAAATCCCCTTACAAATTTTCCTATAAGCTCGATCAGGTAAAAAAATATAAAAGTATTAGCCTGTCCATAGAAAACAGCAGTCTAAAAGAGGTTTTGGACATCTTACTGGAAGATACTGAACTACAGTACCAGAAGATTGAAAACAGCATAGTCATTACTCCAAAAGTTTCTCAAAAAGAACCTCAACAAAAATTGTCCAAGGGGAAGACAGCCCCGCTGATTACGATAAAAGGCAGGGTTACCTCAGAAGCGGAGCCAGAAGGAGTTCCTGGGGTAAATGTCCTGGTAGTGGGTACGCAAAAGGGTACGGTGACAGATTTAGATGGTTCCTATCAAATAGAAGTAGACGATGAAACGGCAGTTTTGGAATTTTCCTTTATCGGCTATCAAACAGCGAGGGAAACAGTGGGCAGCAGGACTGAAATCAATGTAAGCCTCCAGGAGCTACTGAGTGGCCTCAATGAAGTGGTGGTCGTAGGGTATGGCGTGCAGAACAAAAGTGACCTGACAGGCGCAGTAGTATCCTTATCCCAAGATGATTTTACCCAGGGAGCGAATTCCAATGCCCTTCAATTGCTGAACGGCAGAGCGCCAGGGGTCAGCATATCCCAGCCCAATTCTGCCCCCGGCGCCCAGACCAAGATTCAGATCCGTGGTGCGGGGTCCATTAACGGAGACAACAGCGCGTTGGTAGTTGTAGACGGCTTGCCCGGAGTGAACCCCCAAGACCTTAGTCCTGATGATATTGAGTCCATAGAAGTCTTGAAGGACGCTTCCTCTGCAGCCATCTATGGTACCCGAGCGGCAAACGGAGTGGTACTGATTACTACTAAAAGCGGAAAAAAAGGGGAGCCGGTGCTAAAATACAACACTTATTATGGGGTCCAATCAGTGGCAAAGAAAATAGATGTGCTCAATGGAAGACAATATATGGAAACATTGAACGCCATCAGGGAAGAGGGTGGTGGAAATCCCATTTACACCCAAGAGGAAATCGATCAGGTGGGATTGGGAACCAATTGGCAGGACATCATTTTCCATGACAACGCACCTGTCCAGAACCATCAATTGTCCATGTCAGGAGGTTCTGATAAAAGCACCTATTATGCAGGGTTAAACTATTTCAACCAGGACGGGCTGGTCAAGAACTCAGGTTTTAAGAAATTAAACCTGAGAACCAATATCGATTTTAAACCTAAGGACTATTTAAGTTTTAAGTTCAATATGAACTATACCCGGTCGGTCCAAAACGAAATCCTTTTTTCCAATGCTGCAAATGAAAATGCCGGACCGATCAATTCCGCCATTCAGTTTGACCCCACTTTACCATCTGGCTTGGATGAAAACGGCCAATACTATCGGAATGATTTCATTTCTTTGGACAACCCGGAAGCCCTGATCAACGGAGTAAGCCAGGAAAACCTGAGAAACAGGTTTTATGGCACCTTCACCACCGAGGTGGAACCTATTAAAGGACTGGTCGGATCAGTAAGACTTGGAGGTACGAGTGTGGGATCCATGGCGTCTTACTATCGTGACAGGTCTACTCTCCTTGGGCAAAGTAATGGAGGTGTAGGCTCCAGGGATGCTTCAGATTATGTCCAATGGTTGGCAGAATTCTTAATCAGGTATGATAAAGAGTTTGGAAATGACCATCATATCAATATTCTTGGTGGTGCCACATTCGAAGAATTTCTTACTGTAGGAGTGGGCGCAGATTCCCGGGGCTTTCTTTCCGATGTCACCTATTCGGATCTGTTACAGAGTGGAGATGGCGATGAAGGAGACAATGTGAATTCTTCCAGAAGCAGGAACAGACTCAACGGCTTTTTGGGAAGGGTCAATTATGACCTAAAAGGAAAATACCTGATTACTGCATCTTTCAGGGCTGACGGTACCTCCAGGTTTTCAGATGTTAACAAATACGGTTTTTTCCCTTCAGGAGCTTTTGCCTGGAGAATATCCGATGAACCGTTCTTCAACCCTGTATCATCTGTATTGAGCACGGCCAAACTACGATTGGGTTACGGCCAATTAGGAAACCAGGGTATTCCCAATTTCAGTACCATTCAGACACTTGTGGCGGGCGGAAGTGCCGTCTTTGGGGACGCCATCTACCAAGGGGTTGTACCGGCGCGCCTACCTAATCCCAACCTTAAATGGGAAACCACAGAGGAAATCAATTTTGGAATTGATTATGGGTTTGCCAATGACCGTATCAACGGCTCTGTGGATTACTACATCAGGACTACCAAGGACCAAATATTCAGCAAACCTATCCCATCAGTTGTCGGATTTTCCAACATTCTGGTCAATTTCGGTGAAGCCAGGAACTCAGGAGTCGACTTCTTATTAAATTCGGTAAACGTCCAAAACAGCCAGTTTAAATGGAGCTCCTCGCTTAACTTTTCATTGTTAAAAAATGAAGTCACCAAATTACCTGACTTTATTCCTGAGATTATTTCGGGCAACGTGGGGACATTTATCAGCAATTACCTTTTGGTTCGGGAAGGGGTGGCCATGCGTTCATTTTATGGTTTCGAAACTGAAGGGATTTTCCAGACGGGAGATGATATCGAAAATTCTGCCCAGCCCAATGCTGCGCCCGGCCATATCAAGTTCAAGGACCAAAACGGAGACAATGTCATAGACCTGAAAGACAGGGTGGTACTGGGCGACCCGTTCCCGGATATTACGTTGGGACTTAGCAACAGTTTCACCTATAAAAACCTTTCTTTGGACATCTTTATGCAATGGGTAGAAGGCATCCAAACACTTGACGCCAATGTAACCGAAACCTTTTATCCGACCAATGAATACCGAAACAGGATAGCAAAATACATGCTCAATCGGTGGACACCGGAAAACCCTACCAATGAATATCCAAGTGGAGTAAACCCTACCGCATATGGAGGAGATTACATCATCAATTCAATGACGATACAGGACGCTTCCTTTTTACGGTTAAAAACGGTGACATTAGGATACGATTTCCCATTAAACAGTAAAAAGGTATTCAGAAATATCAATGCCTATGTAGCGGCAGACAATCTTTTCACCCTTACTGATTTTGAAGGCTATGACCCTGACGCCAGTGCAACGGGAACCGGTAACGTGTCAAAAGTAAATTACAATAGCTACCCATTAAGTAGGACTGTACGATTTGGACTTAATGTAACCTTTTAAATCAACTGAGATGAATACTATAAATAAACATATACTGAGCTTCCTTGGCATTGCGCTTCTTTTGAGCGCCACTTCCTGCATGGAGTTTCTGGAGGAAAAAGTCTATACCCAATATGACCCTGATGGATTTCTTAAGGATCCCTCGGGAGTGGATGCTTTGTTGACAGGAGCCTACTCACGGTCAAGGATCATTGCCTATGACCATAGAAATTACACCTATTTATTGAATGAATTTTGTACGGATGTTTCCTTTGAAACCGGGGGTGGTCTGGAAAGGGTTGCTGCCCCTTTTATCCAGTTTAACTGGCCGATAAACAACAGTATACTTAATGGCCAATGGGATAAGATGTACGCTGCCATAGCCAGCGCCAACACGGTATTGTCCGTGGCCAGTGGATTGACGGATTTATCAGAAAATGAGCTGAATGCCATTACCGCCGAAGCAAGGTTTATTAGGGCCTCAGCCTACTACTATCTTTACAACCTCTTTGGCCCGACACCTCTGATAGAAATACCGGAAGGAGCAAGTCCAGAGGAAATAGAAGCCATCGGACAGAGTACCCCAAGAGCCACCAAAGAAGCCTTCTTTAACTATGTCATAGAAGACCTTACTTTTGCCGCTGAAAATCTACCGGTTGAGGAAAAACCCATAGGAAGGGCTACCAAAGGTGCTGCCTTAGGGTATTTGATGAAGTTTTACCTCAACGACAAAAATTGGGAACAGGCAGCGGTTACAGCCCAGCAAATCATGGATTTGAATTATTACGCCTTGTATGATAACTATGAGGAACTGTTCTCTGTGGACGGCGAGAGCAATATGGAATATATCTTCCGTGCCCCATGTCTTCCCCAAAGCGGATACCAAAACAATTATATGGCACACGCCTTCCCTCCCGGCTATCCGGTAATGAGCACCTGGGCCAATTATGGGGCACAGTTCAGAACCTATACGGATTTTTACAAAACGTTCGAAGAGGGAGATGTAAGAAGAAACCTGATGGTGACCGAATATACGGATGTAAGCGGTGATTTCATCCAATTGGTTGAGGATGGAAATGGTCAGCCCCTGGACAATGTCAGAAGTTTTAAATATTGGCCTGACCCTGATGGTATAGGAGAATCCCACGGAAATGATATTGTTTATATCCGTTATGCTGATGTGTTGTTGACCAGGGCCGAATCCCTTAATGAGCTCAATGGTCCGACGTTAGAAAGTATTGAATTGATCAATGAAATAAGAAGACGTGCCGATGTACCGGAAATATTGCTTACAGACTATCCTACCAAAGAAAGTTTGAGGGATTTTATCCTTGAGGAAAGGGGCCGTGAATTTTATAGTGAAGGGCTTAGAAGGGAAGATTTAATTCGTCACGGGAAGTTTATTTCCGGAGCCCAGTCCCGTGGATACAGTGCTCAGGCCCATCAGGTGCTGTATCCTATCCCTCTGCAACAGATAGACACCAATCCCAACCTGGAACAAAACCCGGGTTATTAAACAGAATTATAAGGTTGGTCGTTTGACCAACCTTATTGATCAGATCGATATGGAAAAAGTAATATGTAGCATAGGCGCTGTCCTTTTATTATTTGCCTGTAGTGGGCCCAAAAAAGAGCAAAATGAGACAGGAACATCCAAGGCTATCAATGTCGTTGTAATTCACGTGGATGATCTTGGATGGGCCGATGTAGAAACTTTTGGAAGCGATTTTTATCAAACGCCCAATATAGACCGTTTGGCTAGCCAGGGATTAAAGTTTACCAACTCGTATGCCGCCGCGGCCATATGTTCACCAACCAGGGCTGCACTCCTAACAGGAAAATCCCCTGCAAGAACCGGAATAACGGATTGGATCCGGGCAAGGTTTCAAGGAGGAATCATTCCGGAGGATGGTAACAACCCCCAAGGATTTGATGAAAATGAGGGCAGGCCCCTGAGAACGCCCAAAAATTATCTTTATATGCCCCTTGCAGAGGTGACTATTGCTGAAATGCTTAAAGAAAGAGGGTATGTCACCGGGCATATCGGGAAATGGCACCTAGGGCCGGAAAAATATTTCCCGGAACATCAGGGCTTTGATGAAAACATCGGTGGCTGCGATCTGGGACAACCTCCCAGCTATTTTGATCCCTATAAGCCTTTCAATGGCAATGAGGAATATGTAATCCCCAATCTGCCTCCGAGAAAAGAAGGAGAATACCTTACGGACAGAGAAGGGGATGAAGCCGTCAATTTTATAAAAAGACACAAGGACGAACCCTTTTTCCTACATTGGGCAAGCTATACCGTTCATACCCCACTGATGGGAAAAGATGAGTTGGTAGAGAAGTATGATTCCCTGGAAAAAGGAAAGCAAAGCAATCCCGTTTATGCGGCCATGGTAGAAAGTTTGGATGATAATGTCGGTAAGCTAATGGAGGTATTGGAACAATTGGATTTGGTGGACCGAACCCTCTTGATCTTCACATCCGACAATGGTGGGCTGGTCGGTAATCCATCCAATAGAGTCACCAATAATTTCCCGCTCAGGTCGCAGAAGGGATATCCCTACGAGGGAGGCATCAAAGTTCCGACCATCATGCGCTTACCGCAAATAATCCCGGCAGGTAAAGTCTCTTCCACGCCTATCATTACCATGGATATTTTGCCAACAGTTTTGGCTTTGGTTGATGGTAGTAAGGAAAAGGGAAAATGGGACGGTGTTGATCTCAATGGCTTATTTGAGCATCCCGATATGGATTTGGAAAGGGACCTGTTTTGGCATTTTCCACATTACAGGGGAAATGATGTTGTCCCCTACTCTATCATCAGATCAGGTCGCCATAAATTAATAGCTTACCATGATGGGAGCAGGGGGGAATTGTACGATTTGGAAAGTGACCCCATGGAGGAGCACAATCTAATTGAAACCGAAAACAGCTTGGCCCAACACCTGTCCAAAAAACTTGGGGATTGGTTGAAGGAAACAGGTGCCAAAATGCCCGAGCACAAATAAAGCCTGATCATGTAAAATTAGTCATAGTATAAGAACCATGACATCAATGGACTTGAGGAAACATGAAGGCCGTCTCTCGTTGGGGCGGTCTTTTTTCGTCTTGGTTTTAAAAAAAACCAATTCTTGCTGAAGCAGCAACATTACTTCTCCGGTACCGGCAAAAGAGCATCCTAAAATTCCTACTCCTTAAGGAAAGCCTATGCTTGGATAAAAGCGTTAGTATTCCTTTTTTTCCCAAAAAGGCGTTGACAGAAAATATACCCCATTTTGGGTATTGAAAAGAAAAGACATACCCCTTAAGTTTGAAGAGTTAATAGAAACAGAATTTTTAAATAGAAAAACTACTTATGGGATTATTATCATCATTGCTCGGGAATGCCGGGGCCGTGGAGCCAGAAAAATTAAATAAGGAATACGGACAGCTATTAGTGGATGGAGAAACCATCACCATTGGCTTCAAGCTGATCAGGGATACTTTTATATTTACCAATAAGCGGTTGATACTCGTGGACAAACAGGGCTTGACCGGTAAAAAAGTGGAATATCTGTCTGTTTCCTATAAAAGTATCAGTAGGTTCAGCGTAGAAACCTCAGGCACTTTTGATCTGGATGCCGAATTGAAGATCTGGATATCCAGTGAACAAGTACCTTCCATTTGCAAAAAGTTTAATAAGTCGGTCAATGTTTATGAAGTACAAAAAATCCTCGCCCAGCAGGTGTTGGGATAGGTTTATTTTCTTTTGGATACACGATTACCCTTCTTATTTTAATTTAAGACGTTGAACTATTCTTAAATGATAGCTATGGAAAAGAACACGATAGGCCCGTTAAAGTTAATTGGGATTAAGCTGGAGGGTAAAACCTCCAATGAAAACGGCCAATCCAATAGGGACTGTGGCAAGCTATGGCAACAATTCGAGCAAGAAAAAGTGTCTGAACTTATTCCCCATAAAAGCAGCGACGCTATTTATGCGGTTTATTACGATTATGAGGGTGATGAAACCGGCGCTTTCTCCTATTTTATTGGTTGCAAAGTAGAGGAGACCTCCCCTATCCCCAAAGGTCTCAACGTGCTTTTCATTCCGCAACAGGAATATTATAAAACCGTTGCCTCGGGACAGATGCCTGCTTGTATTGCCAATGCCTGGAGAACTATCTGGCGTTCCGACATCCAACGTAAATTCAGCTTTGACTTTGAGATTTATGGAGAAAAGAGCCAGGAATGGAACAATGCTGAGGTGCCGATATATATTTCATATTTTGAATAGCCCTATCCATAATGAAGAGGTACTTGGTTGCATTAAATTACTACAGTATTGTAGGTTTACCATCATCTATACTTCCTAAGTGAAAGGCTCTTTTGATAAAATAAAGAAAGCAGGTTGGTTGTATTTTAAGTGGGGTAACATCTTCTAAACCTTACCCTTCTTGAGCAAATACTAAACAACAATTCATCGATACCTAATTCAACTATTTAAGACCTATGTACCATCCAAGACTTTACGGTGATTTTTATGCTATGGGATACAAGTACGGGAAACTGCTGTATGATAAAGTCAAATTCTCTATCCCTGAACTGTCCAAGGAAAAACATAACTTTGGCTTAGCTTCCTATCGGATTCTGGCTGATTACTATCCAGAGGCAATCAAGGAAATAGAGGGATTTGCGGATGGCATACAGGACAGACCGGAAAATTTAGGTGCTTTCCTTTTGAGCCTTGGCATATTTGATACCACGGGACAGTGCAGTGTTTTTGCTTTCAAAAATGATGATTCCGTCATTATCGGCCGGAACTACGACATGCTGTATGCCTTCAAAAAATTTACCGAGAGCAGCCTGATTGCCTCCAAAGATAAATATGCCTATATCAGCCAATCCGACGTATTTATCGGCCGTTCGGACGGCATCAATGAAAAAGGTCTTTCCATTGCCATGTCTTTTGTAAACGGGACAATGGTTCAGCCTGGAATTGGTTTTCATTTCATCGTAAAAAAAGTCCTGGAAAACTGCAGCACGACCGAACAGGCCATTGACCTGATCCAAGGGACAAAGGTATCTTCTGCCAATAATTTTCTGATAGCAGATAAAGCCGGGGAATTGGCCGTTGTGGAATCTGCTCCGCAAAAAAGCACCGTCAGAAGGCCTGACAATAAACAACCCTTCATTTACATCACCAACCAATTTATAAGTCCCGAAATGGAATCACTGGATAAAGGAGGGGTAGCATGGAGCAAAAGTAGTGAGCGCTATAAAGGTCTTGAAGAGCGGTTGAAGTCTCTTAAGAAAATGGACCTGTCAAAAGCCAAGGAAATTCTCTCCGACACCTGTGTTTGCCTGGACCTAAAAAAACAGAAATTCGGAACGATCTGGTCGGTAGTAGCCGAACTTAAGGGACTGGTGATTGAAAGGGCCGAGTCCAAACCCCGCCTTACCAATTATAAAATGGAAAGCAGGTTGGACTGGTGGCTGAATAAGCGGAACATAAAACGCTAAACCCACTGATGCCCATCCATACATTCTCAATATGGATGGGTATTCTATTCCCATTAATTATTGGTAAAACGCAAGGTAAATGGCTCTTTTTCGTGCAATCAGTAAAGGGTAGACCCAAATCTCCCTTGCTCCCAACCTATTATTATCTTTTTGTTATCAACTCCCAATACCCTGACCTTTCACCTTTCCTTCGTACCAACAGATGTTGTTCCTTTAGCTTTTGAATATTCTTCTCTATGCCTCGCTCAGTGATTCCCAGCTTATTGGCCATTTCAGGGATGGTGGTGTGTTTATCATTATAGACCATTTTCAAAATTCCCAAGGCACTCTTTCCTAATTTTGATGATGCTTTCTTCACTAATGCTTCTTTCGCCCTGTTCCAGCTCTTTCCGGAATCTATTCCCGAACTTTTCCCCGAACTTTTCCCCGAAGCTTCCTGCTTACGTGAAAACACTACAGAGAACATCCCCTCTGTTCTGAACATTGGTTCAGGAAGCTTTGCAAATTTCATCAGGTCCCGGATTCTACCAATACCGGAACCGACCTGTTCTACCATATGAACACGGACAAACAGGCCAAAGATCAATGGATTACGACTGTGGCTCTTGGTTCCAAAATCCGCCAAAGAGATAGCACTGGTCAACCCTCCAGGATTGCTGATTTCAACACGATCCTTAAATAATTCGACCATTATTTTTGCCCCTTTATCATAATAATCCCGGTGCGAAAGCGCATTGATAATGGCTTCTTTCAAAGCAGTCTCAGGAATCTCCCATATTTCCTTTCGCGGCCCACCACCTTCTATTTCATACCTTACATCTAGCTTACCTTTAAGCCATTGCATGGCCTGATCATACTGTCGCATCAAAGGACCTCCATAAATTTTGTCATCAATTATTTGGGTTTTATTGGTTCCTTCGAACGCCAAACAACGAATTACAGAAGACTCAATAAACTGCTCCGGATTCAAGCCAAAAAACAAAACCCCTCCATTTTTCATATTCCCATCAGGCAATATAAGCCTCAAATTATCGATGATTTGTTCTTGGCCTACGGATTTCGAAAGACCAGAGAGCACCCGGAATTCTTCAAACCAATTTTGGTCCAATGCTGATGCAAGGTCAAAGTCGAAACAAGGAGCCTCATCAAAATATATTCGGTCCGATTGCTGGAAAAAGTCCCGCATCTGTTCTACAGTAGTTAACTTTTGTGTATTGGGACCTTGCCTTACAAATATGGCTCCTGACAGTACATAAGGTTTTTGACTTCCCGTGTTTACCTCTATCACCCAAACAGTCTTCCCCTCTAAAGCAACCTCATAAAAATCAGTGGAAACATGAGGGTTAATTTCATTTAAAGAGTTCTGGAAGGAATAGGTAGTCCTATAAGTTAACGACTGAAACCTCAAGGCAAAACGAAAAAATTCCATTAAATTTCATCTCACTTTATTTAAAATAAACAATTCAAGATTAACATGAGCAGATTTTCAGAAGTAAAGGAATTAGTGGATTCCTTAGAAGCAGATTTCACCAAGTTCTACGAGCAGGGCAACAAAGCAGCAGGAACCAGGGTAAGGAACGGCATGCAGGCCATCAAGAATCTTGCCCAGGAGATCCGTACTGAAGTACAGGAAATCAAGAACCAGGATAAGTAAACGCATGAACAAAAAAGGGGCTTCTCCCCTTTTTTGCATTACGGCCTTTCACCTGTAAGGTAGTCCACTGCTTTCTGGGCTTTGGCTGCGGATTCCACCAATAGGCGTTTTTCCTTTTTCAGTTGTCCCAGCCAAAACTGTATATATGCTGAGGAATTTTCCTGCTGGGGTTCTTCCCAAATCCCGCATAGGTTACTCAGGTAACTCGCGCCCATTTCTGCGGTGAGTTCTTCCCGGCTATAGGCACTTTCATCCTTATCAGATGCCTCCCATAGTTCCTTCCGGTTCAACCTTTTCTGATGGCCGGTGGAGTGTACCAGCTCATGGAAAAGGGTTCGGTAATAATACCCTTCGGTCCTGAACAGCTCTTTATCAGGCATATTGATATAATCCTTTACCGGAGAATAATAGGCCTGGGCTTCCCCCTGTTTTATAATCGGTAGATCAGGGGCGTTTTTCAACAGATCCTCACATGCCTTGATCGGTTTGAAGGGCTGTTTAGAACTGGTTTCAGGCAGTTCCCATTCAACTCCTTCCACATCAGCGATATTGAACACGTTATAGTATTTGAGGAAGGCACGCCTGTCCACCATTCCCTTCGGCAACTTCCTTGCCTCCTCTTCGGTCAGCTTTTTTCCAGTCTGCTTATGCTGGTAGACAAAATTCCAATAAACGATCGGGATGGATTTGGTTCCTTTCCTTATCTTTCCTCCCAGGCTTTCAGCTTGCTTGAAGGTCAGGTAATAGGGTTTGGAATGGCCACAGCTTAATAAGAGCCAAAGGTTGATCCCCTTGTACACCTTCCCTGACTGGTAATTTTTGGGCAGTCCCATCACCGACCAGGGCTTCTTCCAAGGAATGATCCCCTTTTCGAGGCTGGACATGATCCTTTCATTGACGATCTGATAAACATCTTTTCTGGAATTCTTTGTTGAACGCTTCATAATAATATCGTTTTGGTGAATGATTTTAATTATGAAGCTCACCCAGGCTGCGGGGTACATTAAAGGCAAGGAGGATCGGAATAAACAAGCTAAGGATACAGCGGTGGCTTTATGCCGAAGTTCCTTGCCCTGTATGGGCCACGACGGCCTAACTTGCTGGATAATTGAATAAGAAATTAAGGGAATGCGGTTTTAATCAATTCAAGTTCAATCTCTATAAACCTTTTATTATTCGTAGAAGGCTGTTAGAGAAAAATCCCTAGATTAGCTTTCAGTTTATTATTGAAACAAATAGGACCGGAACCACAAAACAGGATCTTCTGACCCTTAGCAAGCTATTGGCCACAACCGACTTTATTCCAGTTGATGACATTCCCTTAGGCTTCAAGGAAGATTTTGACTTATTTTTTTTTGGAAAAACATTGAAGGTTGATGAGCTGAACAAGCTGTATGTCTATCCTCATGATATTAAAAGCTGGATAAGGTATCTATTTGAAAAATATGAAGAATGAAAAACCATATGTTATAGCAGGATGTAAAAGAGCGGGAAAACAACTGCCTCTTATACCATATTGCCTGAAATTCTCGATTGCACAGAATATGTAAACGCCGATGAAATCGCCAAGGGACTATCTCCTTTCCGACCTGAAAAGGCCAGTATACAGGCAGGGAAATTAATGCTCAACCGAATCAAAAGCCTAATCAATGGGGGAGAAAGTTTTGCCTTTGAAACCACCCTTTCCACTAGGAGCTACACCCAATTGATAAATAAAGAAAAAGGTTTTGAGGTGTACCTGCTTTTCTTTTGGTTATATTCACCCCAATTGGCCGTTGAACGTGTAAGGGTAAGAGTTCAGGAAGGAGGACACCATATTCCCCATGATGTTATCCTAAGGAGGTACGAAAATGGATTAAAAAATTTTTTCAAGTTATATTTGCCTATTGTTGATCAATGGATCCTGATCAACAATTCCGGGGAACCCTATGAAATTATTGCCAAAAACTCTGCAGGTCAGTTAAGCGTTAATGATACAGAGATCTGGAATTTGCTTAAACAAAATTACGATGAATAACACAGACAACACATTTGATAAAATTGTAAAAGGGCTGGAAGAAGCTTACAAAAGAATGGTTGAATTCAAAAAGGGAAAAAACAGCCCCCTAGTTGTTTATAAAGATGGAAAGATTGTAGAGTTGGATCCTAATGAGGCCAGTCCTACTACAAAATACCTGCACAAATCCAAGTAACGATCAGCCCTTCTGAATAATCAGGCCCATTAGGGCCGGAGTATCCATCATCCTTTCCAGTTCGGATTCTACCAGTTCATTGACTTCCGCCTTGATCTTTTTATAGTTATCCGTCACCTCCCTTTCTCCCAGTTTCCTACAGGCAGGAATTTCCTTAAAGGCATTCTCTTCCCTTTTGATGGCGCCATGGTCATTGATGATTTTGGCATGGAACCCTTTGAGGTCCATGGGCTGGTCCGGTGTATCTGCCACCAATCCCACAAACTCCCCCGAGGACAGTGAAGCAATGGTGGACTGGGGCACGGCCAGGTCCAGCTGGGTGGAATGGCTGATGGAGGTATCGTTGGAATTGACAGAGCGGCTTTGCCTCTTTTGGCGGATTTTCCCGAACCGGTCCGAGAGCTGCTTTGCCGTATCCCCCAGCACCTGACCGGAGATAATGTTCCCTACTGTGTTCATGATCACCTCGGCCTGTTCCCTGCCATAATCCTTTTTCAGCTGGCTGTAATCCTGAACGCCCAAACAGGTGGCGACCTTATTGCTCCTTGCTGTGGCGATAAGGTTGTCTATCCCGTTAAAATAGATCGTTGGAAATTCATCGAAGATCAGGCTGGATTTAAGTTTTCCCTTTTGGTTGACCAGCTTGGTGATCCTGGAAATATACAGGCTCAATACCGCTCCGTATACCTGCTGTTTCTGGGGGTTGTTGCCCATGCAGACAATTTTGGGCTTTTCGGGATTATTGATATCCAGGGTAAACTCGCTTTCCGACAGCACATAATACAGTTGTGGGGAGGACAGCCGGGCCATGGTGATCTTGGCACTGGCGATCTGCCCTTCCAGTTGGTCTGTGGCCCCTTGCAGGTAGGCCGAGACAAAGGGGTTGATGAGCACTTCAATTTCCGGTTCACAGCGCAGGACCGAAAACAGCTTGTCATAATCGGTCTGCATCATTTCAATGACATGGGGCAGGGTGCAGTACCTGCCTTTTTGGTACCGCTTCAAATACCAGATCACCGCCGTAAGGAAATTAATGGGCGACTCCACAAAGAAGTCCCCTTGCTTTTTGATCCACTCCCTGTTGAGCCCCATCATGATGGTACGGGAAGATTCACTGGCATCGGTGATGTCCAGCATGGTAGAAGGTTCCAGGGGATTGCAGCGGTGGCTGTGGGACAGGTCATCAAAATTGATGGTATAGAACTCAGGCAGTATCCGGTAAGCCTTTTTGTTTTTCAGCAGGGCGTTATAGGCAATCCTCGACAGGTCATTGTATTTGAAGTCATAGACAAACATGGAAAAGCCTTTGGCGATATGCTGCGTGATCACATGGCGGATCACAAAATAACTCTTTCCCGATCCCGGCGTTCCCAGTACCAGCAATGCCCGGAAGGGGTTGATGATATTGATCCAGCTGTTACGGATTTTATGTTTCAGCTGATAGTTTGCCGGAAGGTTGACCGAATATTCGTTGACCAGCTTGCGCTCCTCCTGGGGAAAAGTCTCGTTCTCATGGTTGAACACCGTGTTGCTCCCCTGATCCTTAAGGTAGCGTGATAGCCTCCCTCCTCCCCATAAGACCAAAAGGTAGCCCATGGCCAATATAGCCGCTTCCAGATAATCCCCGTAGAGTTTGCTTACTGCCAGGCCCCTGAAATTATTTCCCCCCAGCAAAAGAAAACTCCCGGCTATCATGGCCGACATTGCAGTTATCCTGTTGATACGTGCCTCCTTTTTACCCTTTGCCCCCAGCAGGCTGATCAATAGCAGGCCAAGTGACAGTCCCTTTGCATACAGGGGATTCTCCAGAAAGGGCAGTGCAGCAAAGTTTTGGAGCAAGGTGTCCCATAGCGGCTGGACCAGTCCCCAACTTTCAAACAGGAGGTTCAGTGACAGGTAGGCATGGATCAGGATAATGGCGATGCTGATCTTGCGAGTAAGGTCTAAAATCTGGCGAAGTGCCTGCAGGTTTTCTCCGGTGGCCATGGTCAGGGCAGTTTACGTCGTTTTTTCTTTTTCTTTTTATGGTGGAAAGGGTCGTTCCTTTCCTGGGTCTCGGGTCTTAATAGCAACTGGACATGAAACAAGAAATCCTTCAGCACAGGAACCGCATCCACTTTCCAGACAGGAGCACCATGTTTTTCGGCACCTTCATGGTTAGGGACAGCGCCTTTCCCTGGATACGGTAATGGATCAAGCCGCTCTGATGGACGTTCTATTTTCTTTCCTTCCCCTTCCAACAGCTGCATGACTTTTTTACCGCTCCAATTCCTGGATAGGTCGGAGGCCTTGAAGGCTGTGCGGTGGATATGGTCGATCAGCGTAAGGCCAAACACCTCCCCCGTTTTGCTGTAATGGAACTCCGCTGCCATTCCCAGTTTTCGGAGCGACTTTTCAAAAAAATCCCTTCCTTTTCCCGATGACTGTTGGAGTAGGGTACCAAAAGATTCCCTTAATTTCCCCACCGACCTTTCTTTGATCTTCCGGTTATGTTCCATCCTTTGCTCCAACCTGGCCATGGTGGGGCGGACATAAAAAGCACTGGCCTTGATCGGTACCCCGATGCGCTTTCCCCGGTTGTCCAGGATGGTATACGCCAGCCCTCCATGGGCCTTCATCCTGCTCCCTTCCTCACACTGGATCAGCCCAACATTGAACTGACGGAGGATGGCAGCAAATTCGGACAGGGAGGAAAAGGCATAGGTCCTCATCACCTCGGTGACCACATTGGCCATTGCTGCCTTGCTTTCCTTTTTGCCATATTCCAGCTTTTCCAATGGTTCAAGGCTGAGCCTTTGTTCCTTCTGATGTTCCGCTTTGACCAGTCCCAGTTCCTGTTCCAGTTCCTTTCTGGCCTTTTCCGACTTTTCCCTGCCCAGGTTATGGGTTTCAATCCTTTTGCCCTCACGGGTTATATTGGTCGAAACAATATGCACGTGTCGGTGCCCGGCGTCAAAATGTTGGTAGGCCAGATAAGGCTGCGCCCCGTAGCCGATACGTTCCATGTATTGCTGGGCGATGTACCTTAACTGCTCCCTGTCCAATTGGTCTTTTGGGGAAAAGTTTAAGGACACATGGAAGGCATTCAGCTTGGCCCTACTGTTCTGCTCGGTAAAGAACCGGAACCTTTTGTGCTTTTCAGCCACTGTCCCCTCTCCGCCCTTGGATCCAAAACCATGGGCAGATAATACGCTAGCCTTGCCTTTCTTTACCTTGTCCTCATTGTAGTACAGCAGTCCAAGAATATTCCGGCCCAGGCTGATTTTGGCTACCATTTAGCGAGTTTGGAATGGAGCAGTTTTTCCAGTTCGTCCACCTTTCTGCCCGTTGATGTCAATTCCTTCTCCAACTTTTTGACCAGTGCTTTTTTCCGCAACGGATCCTGCAGACTGTTGAAATAACGGGTCACCTGGTTGATGTTCACGCCGATGGCATGGATTTCCATTTGGATGGCATGCATGCGATCGAGCAGAAGGTCTGCCGTCTCATCATGGGTTTTACAGACGATGGTCCTGTTGGACAGGATGTCCCGGAGCAGGGAGCTCATGGTGGCATTCTGAGATTTGGAAAGCAGTTCCAACAACCTTTGGTAGTGGGCAGGAGGAATCCTTGACTGTACCAGTTTCAGGGTAGCTTTTGGTGACTTTGCCATCCCCGGTCAGTTTTTAAGGTTGTACAGCCAATCCGCTGCTGCTTCCTTCCAGTTATGGATGGGCATGCCGCTTTCGCTGTGCCAATCCAGGGATTGGTAGTAAAAGAAAAACACCTCCGCTTCAGCTGCGGGTACTGCCTGTTCGTCAAAATAGGATTTGATGTCCTCCAGTTTGGGCGGCAGGATACGCCCAAAGCTTACTGTTGCTTTAAAGTGGTCCATAATCTTGTTGAGTTTGTTTTATCCCAAATTCAGCAAGACCCTAAAAAATAGTTCACCAGTATTACCCCAGTAGGGTCAAATAAAGAACCATAGCATGCTATATCCGTACATTCTTTTTAAAGCAAATTCCTATGGACCAAACAAACGAATGGATCAGCCAAAAAGAAAAGCTGGTGGCTCAGCTACTGGATGAAATCTCCAATACAAAGCAATTAACAGATAAAACTGCGCTGATTACCGATCTTGTACACCATTTTAAGGACGAAAGGATCTTCCCCTTTTTACAGGACATGTTACAGGACAATCAGCTGGAACCTATTCATGGCTTTTTGGTTGGAGCCTGTACCGCCTATTCTCTGGAGGAGTGCAAGGCATCCATGTCCTTTTTCATTGACCTGTTGGCCCATGGTTCGTACGAAGCCGCGATGGCTGCTGCCCAGCTATTGCTCAGGCTTATGGATACCTATAAACTGGAAAAAGCCATGCGGGAGCACTTCCAGACCAAACTGAACTACTTCCTCCATCCCACGGTCCAGCAAGCCGCTTTAAAATACGAGCTCGAAAAATAGCCCATGGGGACTGCTTTTGAAAAAAAAACCACAACCATTTATAGCTTCGACCTTTGATTCATCAGGGTAGCTGTTAAAAGAAATTCCCCATTGATTATCAACACCTTCCCCCCCACTTACCCATCATCGCCGTGAACACGTCGAGACCTACCGTTTACTGAATTCCTTATAGACCGCTATGCGAACGGCACCATCAGGCCCCAGCTTTATATACCCGGCGCTGAACAATAAGATTAATATGAAAACAGCGCACCATCCTTTTTATATAATTCCGAAAAAGCCCTTCCCGACCACGGGCCACACCTCCCCATTCACTCTTCTTGGATGCCACCTTATAACGGGAAGGAATAAAGGTCAAGGGTGCTGACGCCAGGAAGCATTCACTTGCCCTTGACCTTATTCCTGATCGG